>JAIRTY010000217.1 GCA_031254715.1 Nocardiopsaceae bacterium
CGTTGCCCGGCGGAGCATGCCCGAGGCCTAGTCCCAGATCCGGGCCAGCAGCCAGTTGCCGGCGGCCGTGTCCCGTCGCAGCTCGTACGTGGCGGGCGGGATGTTCCCCCCGGGCGACGCCTCGACCCGCCAGAACTCGTGCTCGGCCGGGAGGCCGGCTCCCGCCCCCCGCTGCTGCCACCACTCCCGGCTGATCAGCCAGCGGTCGAGCACGCGGAGCACCGTATAGGGCCGTCCCCGCCAGGCGAACCTGACCGGCCTGCCGTCGGCGTCCCAGACCTCAACCGGCTCCCCGTATGTCTTGCTCACGAAAACACCCTGGTCACGTCACCGCACTGCGCTCTCTGGCGGGCGAACCCCGCTCCGGCGGATCGCCTGCCCCAGTCGCCGTCCTGGGGGAAGGCAGGCAGCGTTAGTCGAATGTATATTCGACAGAATAGCTGAGACTGATGTGACTAGTGAGACTCGTGGGCAAAATTTCCGTTCCGAATGAGAAAACCGCGCGGGCGCCTACGGCGCGGGGGCAGGCAAGCCGATCAGGCCGGCCAGGCAGGTCACGGCGTGATCGAAGAACGCGGCGCGGTCGGTGACCACGTTCTCGAACTGGCCGAACAGCTCGAAGCTGACCAGGCCGAACAGGCCCGCCCAGGCGGTCAGCGCGCGCGCGATCACGTCGTCAGGCACTCCCGCCGCCACGCTGTCGCGCAGCCGGGCGGCATCCGGCCGCAGCGGCGCCGGGACCGGCGGGTGCGTCCCTGGCGGCCCCAGCGCGCCAGCGGCGTGCGCCT
The DNA here is from genome assembly GCA_031254715.1 of Nocardiopsaceae bacterium. Taxonomy (GTDB): domain Bacteria; phylum Actinomycetota; class Actinomycetes; order Streptosporangiales; family Streptosporangiaceae; genus JAIRTY01. Next base: position 789 of record JAIRTY010000217.1, read on the forward strand.
CGCTGAGGATGCTGCCGAGCACGGCGGCGACCCGGGAGGCCGGGCCGATGGTCTGTTCCGGCGCCCGGTAACCGGGCACGGGCGAGCCGTAGACCAGGGCGTACTCGTGCGGGTGCGCCAGCGCCCAGGCCCGCACCGCCCGGCAGGTGGCCAGCCACCGGCCCGCGTGGTCCGCCCGCTGGCAGGCCCGGTCGGCCTCCTCCGCGGCCGCGCCGGCCGCGTTGTAGCCATCGATGATCAGCGCGGTGAGCAGGTCGTCGCGGCTCGGGAAGTAGCGGTAGATGGCCGAGGACACCATCCCGAGCTCGCGCGCGACCGCCCGCAGTGACAGCCCGGCCGCTCCCTCGGTCGCGAGCTGCCTGCGGGCGGCCCCGGCGATCTCGCGGGTGAGTTCCGCGCGTACCCGCTCGCGTGCTGTCCGGCCGGCGTTCACGCGATCACCATAACAGAGCACTGCCGCAAGAGGAGAGCACTGCTCCGCTAGCCGGGGCAGCTCCGCTGCGGCCCCTTCCCCGCCTTCTCAGGTGCCTTTGTGCCTTTTCATGATCGTGAGGGATCAGGAGGGCGGCCGGCCGACCGATCCCACATGATCATCCGCGCCCGCCGCTACCGGAACGCCGGCGGAGGGCTGGTGCGGGCGGGCTCGTGAGGGCGGCGGGTCAGGTCTGGTTGTAGAAGCCCTGGTCACCGGGTACTTCTGGCTCCCGCAGGATGTGGTAGCCGGTCGGGACGATCAGGAAGACCCGGCCGCCCAGCCGCTGGATGTCACCCCGGCGGCCGAAGATGAGCCCGGACATGAAGTCGACGATGCGCTTGCCGTCCGGGATCTCCATGTCCTGCAGGTTCACGATCACCGGTATGTTCCGGCGGAACCGCTCGCCGATGGTCAGCGCGTCCCGGAAGGTCTGCGGGCGGATCGTGGCGATCAGGCCGGGATGACCGCCGGGAGATTCCGCGCCGTCCGGCGCGTCCTCGTCCGGGTAGCCGTCAATGACGGGGTACTCCTCATAACTGAGCACCTCGTCCTCCTGCTCGGCCAGGCCGAGCCACACCACGGCTTTGCGAAGCCCCACTTCGCCCTCCCGCCGACCCCGCTGAAGTTACGGGATACGGTGCCTGGCCGACCAGCAACACGCCGGGCACCTGGGACGAAAGCTTCGCATTCGGCATGCCTGGGTGCTGGCGGCCCGGCGCGCGGGCAGCCCGGCACGCGGACGGCGCTGGCGGCGCGGGCGGCGCTCACACCGGGCCCGGCCGTTCCGGCCGGTAGCCATTCCGCAGGCAGTCAGGCCGCAGGTGGTCAGGCCGCAGGTGGTCAGGCCGTCGGCAGTCAGGCCGCCGGCAGTCAGGCCGCCGGCGCCCAGCCAGCCATCGGGAAGCCGGCCATCAGCTCCCGCACTTCGCCGCCGATCCGCTCGATGGCTGCCTCGTCGTCCTTGAGCGCGGCCATGATCGCGTCATCGAACCAGGCAGCGACCTGCGGCATGTGCTCTTCCCGCAGGCCGCGGGTGGTGATCGCGGGCGTGCCGAGCCGCACCCCGGACGGGTCGAAGGGCTTGCGGGGGTCGAACGGCACCGTGTTGTAGTTCAGCTCGATGCCCGCCCGGTCCAGCGCCTTGGCCGCTGGCTTGCCGCCGATGCCGCGGCTGGTCAGGTCCATCAGGATGAGGTGGTTGTCAGTGCCGCCGGACACCAGCTCGAACCCGTGCCCGAGCAGCGCATCGGCCAGCGCCCTGGCGTTGGCCACCACCTGCCGGGCGTAGCCGGCGAATTCCGGCTGCGCCGCCTCGGCCAGCGCGACCGCGATCGCCGCCGTCGTGTGGTTGTGCGGGCCGCCCTGCAGGCCCGGGAAGACGGCCCGGTCCAGCGCTGACGCATGCTCGGCGGTGGACATGATCATGGCACCGCGGGGGCCGCGCAGCGTCTTGTGGGTGGTCGTGCTGATGACGGGCGCGTGCCCGACCGGGGACGGATGGGCGCCGCCCGCGATCAGCCCGGCTATGTGGGCGATGTCGGCGATGAGGGTCGCGCCGGCCTCGGCCGCGATGGCCGCGAACGCCGGGAAGTCGATCGTGCGCGGGATCGCGGTGCCGCCGCAGAAGATGACCTTCGGCCGTTCCTTCAGCGCCAGGTCGCGCACTTCGTCCAGGTCGACCCGGCCGGTGTCGCGCCGCACGCCGTACTGCACCGAGCGGAACCACTTGCCGCTGGCGGTGGGCGGCGCGCCGTGCGTGAGGTGGCCGCCAGCAGGCAGGCCCATTCCCATCACCGTGTCGCCCGGCTGGCAGAACGCCATGTAGACCGCGAGGTTGGCGGGCGAGCCTGAGTAGGGCTGCACGTTCGCGTGATCGACCCCGAACAGGTCCCTCGCCCGTTCCTGCGCCAGCCGCTCGATCGGGTCGATGAACTGCTGCCCCTCGTAGTACCGGCGGCCCGGGTACCCCTCCGAGTACTTGTTGGTCAGCACCGTCCCGGCGGCCTCCAGGACCGCCAGCGAGACATAGTTCTCCGACGGGATGAGCCGGATCTTCTCGAACTGGCGCCGGGCTTCCTCGTTGATCAGTTCGGCAAGCTCAGGGTCAGTGCGAGCGACGTTCGGGACGGGCGGCTGGTGCATGGCAACCTCCTCGGGCTCTCCGGCACGAGGCTACACAGCCAGTCAGCGGAGGCGAAGTTGACCGGCTGCCGAGCGGGCACCCAGGTCGGGACGGCCCGCCGGCGCCGCCGGTGACCGGGCGGTCCGTTGCGGCCGCCGTTCCCCCTTAGCGCACGCTCCGTGTCCACGCTGTGACCTCTACCCTGCACAATGGACTGCCGGGCGCCTGTAGCTCAGTTGGATAGAGCAGCTGCCTTCTAAGCAGCGGGTCGCGGGTTCGAATCCTGCCAGGCGCACCCAATCCGAGACTCCAGCTCAGCACCAAGTCTGCCGGCCAGTTGATGATCTTCATGACGCCTTCGGGCGCCTTCGTGCCAGGATCCGGCGCTTATCGGGAAGACGCGAGCAGGGCACGGAAGGGCATAACTCATCACCGGGCACCCGCTGGCCTTCGGATGACGAGTGCGAAAGCGTAACATTAAGGACACCCAGCGGAGCCCCGGGTGCAGGAGGCTGCGATGAGAGCGCGGGCGCGCCGGCGGAACCTGGCGGTGCGGAGTTCGTCCGCCGGCCGGGCCGGCAGATACGGGGGGACGAGGCTCACGCGGCCCGGGCGCAACAGGCCGATCCGCAGGCTTGCCCGCACGGGCCTGCTGGTCCTGGCCGTGGGCCTGATCCGGCTGGCACGCGCCGTCCGCCCGCGCTGGCGGCCCCTGCTGGCCGGGGTGGTGCTCACGGTGGCCGGGTTCCTGCTACGCAGCTTCTTGTGGGCCGGGCTCGCACTCCCCCTCGGATTCCTGTTCCTCTATGCCGCCCTGCTCAACCCTGGCCGGTCCGACGCGGACCGCAAGCAGCACTCCGCGCTGGAGCGGGAGCTGGCCGGATACTTCACCCCGGCCCAGCGGTGCGATCTTGAAGCAACTCTTGCCCGGTACCCGGACACCGTCACGCACGAGCTGCGTGACATCCTGGCCAGTCAGGCCACGGCTGCCGGGGACGACGTGATTCCGGGCACCCGGACCGCGCCCTGACCGCGCCGCTGACCTGCGGTCACCGCAAGAACGGATTGAGGCGGGCATGAGCTGGTCCAAGTACGCCGAATTCCTGCTCTTCGCGGCGCTGCTGGTCCTCGTGCCCGGGCCCGATTTCGCGGTGGTCACCAAGAACGCCCTGGCCGGGGGCCGCAGGCGGGCTCGCTGGACGTCCGCCGGGGTCGCGACCTCCAACCTGGTCCAGGGCACTGCCGCCGTCTGCGGGCTCAGCGCCGTGATCGTGCGCGCTCAGCCGGTGTTCGAGACGATCAAGTGGGCGGGTGTGGCCTACCTTGCCCTCCTCGGCCTGCAGGCGATCCGCTCGGCCATCCGGGGCCGGCACGAGCTGACCGGCGACCAGCAGCCAGCCGCCGTGGCGCGCCCGCTGGCGGGCTGGCGCCAGGGATTCCTGTCGAACATCACCAACCCGAAGGTGCTGGTCTTCTACCTCGCGATACTGCCGCAGTTCCTGGTTCCCGGCGCGAGTCCCGGCTGGCTGCTGGCCCTCGCCTGGAGCCACGCCGCCCTGTCGCTGAGCTGGCTGCTCGTGCTTACCGCCGGCCTGCATCAGCTCCGCGGACTGCTGGCGCGGCGCGCCGTCCGCCGCGGGCTCGATGTCACCACGGGCGCTGTGCTGCTGGGGTTCAGCGCACGGCTGGCGGCGGAGCGGGCCTGACGCGCCGTACCGCACCGCCGTCAGCGCATCCCTTGATATCGCCGCTGGCGGCTGGTTTGCCGTTATCGGCGGAACGGTTCTGCTCACCCTGCGCGGGACACTGCTGCCCGCTCCCGCCACAACTCCGGACCCGCCCGCTCGAAGCCATCGGGGCGCAGGAGTAGGTGTTGCCGGAGGGAGAAGGGAAGATGTCTGATGATCATCACCGATGAGTACATGAGCGAGATGCAAGCCAAGGCACGGACGTACTCGTTCGTGCTGCTGCGGAGGGGAGCCAGGTACTCCGGCCCGGATGCGGCCGCGATCATCTGGGAGCACGGCAGGCGCAACCATTCGCTGCGGGCCGACGGCGTGCTCGCGGTTGTCTGCCCGGCCGCCGACGACACCGAGCTGGCCGGTTTCGGGGTCTTCGACGCCTCTCTCGAGGAGACCGCTCGGATTATGGCGGGCGACCCCGCGGTCCAGGCCGGAGTCCTCAGCTACGAACTGCACCCGGTCCGGGGCTTTCCCGGCGACCGCCTGCCCGGAGCAGTCAGCGGCCAGTGACCGGACCCGATTCGTCTAGCCGCGCACTCCAGCTGGTCACAAGGTCGTTGCCAGCGGCGCGGCGTGCTGTGAGATGCCTGAGCCAGCCCGGCCCGAGCTGGGTGAGTTCCACCAGGTTGCCGTCCGGGTCACGCACCGCCGTGATGCGCGACTCCGCACCGAGCTCGGCGGGCGGATAGCACAGCCCGACGCCGCACCGGTCCAGCCAGGCGACCATGCGTGACAGGTCGAAGACCATGAAAGCCAGCTTGACCGGGCCCGGCCCGCTGGCGGGCTCATCTGGGTAGTCCGCAGCGGGGTGGATGGCGAAGTGCACGTCGCCGAGCTCGCACCCCCAGTGTGGCTCGGTGCCGCCATGCCGTTCCTCGGCCAGCGGAAGCCCGAGCACGTCACGGTAGAACTCCAGCAGCCGCTCCGGCTGGCGGGAGACGAGCAGCATCCCGGAAAGGAACCGGATATCTTCTGGCCGGTTAGACGTGTCCGCCATGAGGCACCTCCGCTCGACCCGAGCATGGCCCGTGACGGCAACGGTTGAGTAACGGACCGGCTGCCGGCCAGGCGGGGGGACGTAGCCGTTACGTCTAATCCTGGTGAATCTTCCGGGACGTGCGGCGGCCTTAACGCTGCTGGTGGCTGGCTCGCTAACCGTCAGCCTTGCCGGGTGCGGTGGGCCGGGTTCGGATATCCCAGGCCACGGCGGCGGCCAGAGCTCCGTTTCCTATGCCGGCTACGCCGGCCCGACGCTGCTCAGCGCCGACCAGCGCACGGTCACGGTGGCCGGCTTCACCTACCCGTGCTTCGGCACGCTGCGGCCCATCGCTCGTGAGACCAGGACGCGGGTCGCGCTGTGGCTCAGGTACGTGACCCCGGTCCATCACGGCGTGTGCACCATGGACCTGGCGATGGAGGGCCCGCGGAACATCAGGCTGAGCGCCCCGCTGGGATCCCGGCTGCTCGTCGACGGGGCCACCGGCCGGTCGCTGCGCTGGTTCGACGTGCGGCAGATGATCCGGCCGGCCGCCATCCCCGCGGGGTACAAGCTGCACGTCGTCACGCCGCTGGTGACGGGTTCACAGCCCGCTCCGGCGACACCCGGCTGCCGCCAGGACTACCAGTACCGCGGCGGCACCCTGTCGATCATCCAGAGCGCCGGCAGCCTGGAGCTGCCGCAGGCTGGCGGCCGCGCCCCGGCCGCCAGCCAGGTCCGCGGGCATCCGGGCCTCGCGAGCGCGTACGCGATCAGGTGGCGCGAGGCGGGCTACAACGTCCTGATCGAGGCCTTTCCCGAGACGGGGAAAGCCCCGGTGTTCACCACCGCGGCACTGATCGCCATCGCCGACAGCGCCCCGCCGGGAGAGCCGGCATAGGCCACGGCCGGCCCGGTTGCTACGGTCCAACTGTGGTTGACGTCAGCCTGACCCCGATCCTGTTGCTTGCCGCTGTGATCATCGTCCTGGTGGTGGTCATGAACCTCGTCCGTCGCGGACGCTGATCGGGCCGCTGGCGGCTGGTAGCGGGTTCCTGCCGCCTGCAGGCGGTTCAGGCCTGCTGGAGAACCAGCTGGTTACCGTCGGGGTCGCTGAGCACCGCTTCGGTCGCCCAGGGCTGCTTGCGGGGCGGCTCGTCGAATTGCACTCCCAGATCCCGCAGCCGCTGGTAGTCGGCGGTGAGGTCGCCGCTGGCGAGCACCAGGCCGCGCAGCGAACCGGGCGGCATCGTGTCGAACCAGGTGACCAGGGTCAGGGCGGTGCCTCCGCCCGGCGGAGCCACCTGGACCCAGCGGATACCGGGAACGCTGCTGTCGTCGCGAACCACCTGGAAGCCGAGCGCTTCGGTGTAGAACTTCCTGGCCCGGTCCTGGTCGGAGACTGGGACCGAGACCACGGTCACGGCGCTGATCGACATGATTCCTGCCTCGCTCTCTGCTGCTCGCCGTCTGGCCTGCGCGACCGCTGATCCGGCCCGCATGACCATGCTGTAGCGTTCGTGGCACCATGGACAGGGCCACGGAGCCACCCGGTAATGAGGCCAGGGGCGCGCGTGACCTGCTGGTGAGAGCCGAGTTGCGGCACGGCCGGATGCGCCAGGACCTGGCCGGGGCACTGCGGG
>JAIRTY010000232.1 GCA_031254715.1 Nocardiopsaceae bacterium
CGCTCCCCCGGCCGCCCCGCCTGCTCCGTTCGCGGCCGCGCCGCCGCGCACCAGGAAGCCGGCCGGGAACGGATCCTCCGGGTCGAGCAGGTAGGTCGCCATCCCGGTCACCCAGGCCCGGCCGCGGACGGTCGGCACCACCGCCGGGAACTCGCCCACCTGCGTGATCCCGGTCAGCCTGCCGGTGAACCGGGAGCCGATCAGGGACGCGTGCACGAAGTCCTGCTCCAGCCCGAGCGCCCCCCTGGCATGCAGCTGCGCCATCCGGGCAGAGGTGCCGGTGCCGCACGGCGAGCGGTCGATCCACCCCGGGTGGATGACCGTGGCCGCCCGCGCCGAGACGTCTCCGCCGCCGGGGGCAGTGAAGATCACGTGGTGGCACTCTTTGATCTCCGGCTGGTCCGGGTGGGCGAACGACAGCTGCTCGTTGACCGCCGCCATGACGGCGAGCCCGCGCGCGACCAGTTCGTCGTGCCGTTCCGGCCGCACCTCGGTGCCCGCGTCGGCGGCGGGCAGTATCGCGTAGTAGTTGCCGCCCCAGGCGAGGTCGAGCGTCAGCTCACCGATGCCACCGACGCTGACCCGCGCGTCGCGCAGGTGCAGGAAGGCGGGGACGTTGCGAATGGTGACCGCGGCCGCCGCGCCGTCGCTCACCTCAACGTTGGCCACCACCAGGCCGGCGGGCGTGTCCAGCCTGATCTCGGTGACCGGCTCCTTGACGTCGACCATGCCGGTCTCGACCAGCACCGTCGCGACCCCGATGGTGCCGTGGCCGCACATCGGGAGGCACCCGGAGACCTCGATGAACACCACCCCGGTGTCGGCGTCCTGGAGGCACGGGGGCTGCAGGATCGCGCCGGACATGGCGCTGTGCCCGCGCGGCTCGTACATCAGCAGGGTCCTGAGGTCGTCCCGTTCCTGCATGAGGTAGCGGCGCCGGTCGGCCATGGTGCGGCCGGGCAGCACTCCCACCCCGCCGGTGATCACCCTGGTGGGCATGCCCTCGGTGTGGCTGTCCACCGCGGCGAACACCTTCGCCGATCGCATCAGTAACCCGCCTCCAGCGCCCGCCGGGCGGCCGCCCGCACCTCGCGCACCTCGTCTTCGGACAGCGGCAGCCTGGGCAGCCGGACCGGACCGCCGTAACGCCCGGCCTCCTCCTGGCCGATCTTGATCGCCTGGATGAACCGCGGGTCGGCGTCCCATTTCAGGATGGGCAGCATCTCCCGGTACAGCACGGCCGCGGCGGCGAAGTCGCCGTCGATGCACAACTGGTACAGGCGGACCGACTGGGCAGGGAACGCGTTCGCGAAGCCGGCGATCCAGCCCACCGCGCCCGCCAGCATGGACTCGACGAACGTGTCGTCGCACCCGCAGATGACCTCGACCTGCGGCGCGGCCTCCCTGATCTGCCACACCCGCCGGGCGTCCTGCGAGAACTCCTTGACCGCCGCCACCTCGCCGACCTCCCCGGACAGCCGGGCGATCAGCGCGGGCGTCAGGTCGACCCTGGTGGAGAACGGGTTGTTGTAGGCGATGATCGGCAGGCCGGCCTTGCCGATCTCGGCGAAGTGGGCCACCACCTCATCGTCGGTGGGCGCGTGCGAGGTCGGCGGCAGCGCCATCACCGCCGGGGCACCGGCCGTGCTCGCCTGCTCGGCCCACCGGCACGCCTCGGCGGCGCCCTTGCCCGACACCCCGGGCACCACCGCCGCCCGGTCGCCGATGGCCTCGACCGCTGCCGTGACGATCTGCGCCCGCTCCTGCTCGGTGAGGGCCTCATACTCGCCGAGCGAGCCGTTCGGCACGACGCCCGCCGCTCCTTCGTCGGCAAGCCAGGCGCAGTGCTCCTGGAACCGGCCGATGTCCACGGATCCGTCGTCGCGCATCGGGGTGCTCGTGGCCACGTAGACACCCGCGAACCTGGGTGCGGCTGGCACGCCCACGGGCTCGCCTCCCTCCCGTCAGCGGGCCCGCCGGCGGGCCCGGTCCGAAACGAACGTATGAACCAGCCAGAAAGATACCTACTGACAACTGTCTGGAACATACCCACGTGGTCCTCGACATTCGCCAATTGAATGTCCCTGGACCGGCTCCTAGCCTCGCGCTTCATACACGTGATGAGCGTGTGCCAGCAGTGATGCCCGAGCTGAGGAGGCAGCGGCCATGCGAATGAGACGGCATCTGTTCTCGGCTGCCGCGGTCGCGGCAGCCGGGCTGGCGGCAGCAGGCTGTACCGCCCCCAAGAGTTCCGGCCCGTCCGGCGGCAGCAAGTCCACGAAGGTGCATATCGCCTTCTTCGGTTACGCAGCGGCGAACGCGTACACGCAGGCGGCGCTCACCGGAGTCAAGAAGGTGGCCGCCAGGTACGGGGCGACCGTGCACTTCTACGACCCGAACATGAACTCGACCACGCAGGTGGCGCAGATCCAGGACGCCGCCACGTCCGGCAAGTACAACGCCATGGTCGTGTACTCCGTCGATGGCACCGCGGTGCCGGCGGCGGTCCGCCAGGCGCTCAGCAACAAGATCGCGGTGGTGGCCGACTTCGTCCCCATCGGGCCCAACATCGACACCCCCGCCATCCAGGTGCAGGGGGTGGCAGGCAGCGTCGTGGTGCCGATCGACCAGACCGGCACCGACGCGGGCAAGCTCATCGCGGCGGCGTGCCAGGGCGTCAACCCGTGCCAG
>JAIRTY010000342.1 GCA_031254715.1 Nocardiopsaceae bacterium
GGACGCGCACGGCAACGACAGCGACGACCTCATGGCCGGCTGGCGCCCCGCCGGCTACCGGCCGGCCTCCGGCGGCTGACCCGGTGCTGGGATCTGACCGGCCCGGCGGGTGACCCGGCGCTGGGACCCGACCCGCTCCGGCGGCTGACCCGGCGCCCGGGGACCTGACCTGTGCAGGGCGCTCCGCCGGCCCCTGCCCGGGGCGCTCCGGCGGGCCCTGCCCCGGGCTCAGCCGGCGGCGCTGGCGGACCAGGTGATCAGCGGCGGCCGGACGGCCGCGCACAGCGGGTGCCCCCGGTCGTCGGTGAGCGTCAGCCTGCCGATCAGGCGGCCGTGCCGGCGGGCGGCGTCGAGGGTGGCGGGATCGATGGCGTCCAGCATCAGCTTCGCCCGCCGGAACAGGGTAAAGGCGCCGGCCTCGTCCACCGTGCCCCAGGACAGGTAGATGAACCTGCCGCCGGGCGGGCCCTGGATATACGGGCCCGTGAGGTCGGTGCCGGCCGGGCCGGGGGCGGCCGTGGCAGGCAGCGCCCAGCAGGCCGCGGGCGCGTCACCCGGGTGCAGGTCAAGCAGCTCGTCCCGGCGCCCGCGCCGCTGCACGCCGACGTGGATGTTCCGGTAGCCGGCCGGGGAGTCCGGGGAGGGGGAGCAGTCGCGGCCGGGCAGGCCGGATGCCTCGATCCGGATCTGGATCCCGGCCGGTTCCTGGCCCGTCCGGGGGGATGTGGCCGGGCCGGTCACCTCCCGCAGGACGGCCCCGGCCTCGTCGTGGGCCGGGCTGTCCAGGTATCGGTGGCCGGCCTGGGCCCACTCCAGCGGGGTCCGGTGGTCCAGCGGGTCGCGCAGGGCTGGGTCGGCGCCGTGGTGCAGCAGCCGCCGGACGCTGGCGGGCCGGCCATTCTGGGCGGCGATGTGCAGCGGCAGCCGCCCCCACTCGGCGTCGGGCTCGTTGACCGGGGTGCCGGCCGCGACCAGCTGGTCGATCACCTCCAGCCGCTGGTGGTCGGCGGCGAACACCAGCGCCCGGAGCTTGCTCTGCACCGTGAACCGCGGCAGCGGCCAGCGGCTGATGTCGCCGGCGGCGGCAGCCAGCTCCAGGCTGTCGATGCGGGCGCCGGCGGCCACCAGCAGGTCGAGGACCGCGGTCATGCCGAACACCGCCGCGTGGACCAGCGCGGTGCTGCTGGGCGCGCCGCCCGAGTCGGGCGCGGACACGGCGTCGACGTCGGCACCCGCCTCGATCAGCACCCGGGCGACCTCGGCATCCCCATAGCTGGCCGCTGTGATCAGCGGCGTCTCCTTATCGCCCGGATGCCCGTCGACCGGGGCGCCCGCCTCGATCAGCGCCCTGGCGATGGCGCCGGTCCCTGGCAGCTCCGGCGGCAGCCCGAGCCGTCCGTGGTTGAACCGCATCATCGTGACGTAGCCGAGCGGATCCTCGCAGGCGCGGTCGGCCCAGTGCTCGAGCTGGCTGGTCGCCAGCTCCGGGTGCTCGGCCAGCAGCCTGGTCAGCCGGGACAGGTCGCGCCGGTTGAGGATGTCCCGGCGCTCGACCTCCAGCTTCAGCCGCGGCCAGCTCGCGAACCCGTACTCGCGGGCCAGCGCGAGCTGGGCGGCCGACAGCACGACCCGGTCCGACACCGCCCGGATCCGCGCCGCCGCGCCGGGGTCTCCCCCCTGGGCGGCGTGCAGCAGATCCTTGGCCTGGTGGCGAAGCTGCTCGAGATTGGGGCGGGCAGGCAGGTCAGGCATGACTGCTCCCTGGTCTCCCCGTGGTCCGCGGCCGGGGGCAGGAAGTGGTCGTCGTCAGTTGCAGCCTGCCGGGCGGGATGCCGGAGGTGGACTCAGTCCTGCCCGCGGACCCGGCGGCGCCCTCCAGCGCCTGGCGCTCATCGTACCCGGCGGTGGCGTCAGAAGAAGGTGCGCGCGGCGCCGGTCACCCGGTAGCTGTCGTCGGTGATCAGCAGCAGCCGCCACCGGTCGAAGGTGGTGCACGGGTGGGAGATCCCGGCCCCCAGCAGGTCGCCGGGCGCGATCCGATGACCGGCCGGGACCCGCACGAACGCGTGCTGGTCGCTGAGCCCGGTGACGGTCAGGTCGCTGGCGGGAAGGGCGCCGGGTGCGCTCAGCGGTGACCAGCGCACCGGTACCGGCAGCCCGGCGTCGAAGGACACGTCCCGCCGCCCGAAATTGACCAGGGCAAGCTCCGGCTCGGGGCGGGAAAGCACCCGGCCCCAGATCTCGATCGCTGGCTGGAACGGGCCCAGGTCCCAGCCGGGCAGCTGGTCCGGTGAGGAGCCCGCGTACTGGCCATGGTCGTGGGCCAGGTAGCAGCCGCTGCGCAGCACGACCCGCGCGCCCCGGTCCCGCAGCGGGCCCAGCTCCGTCACCACCCGGTCGAAGTACGTGCTGCCGCCCGCCGACACGACCGGCTCCGGCGAGCCCGCCAGCAGCCCTCGGCCGGCCACCGCCTCGAAGACCTCGCGCATGAGCACGAGGAACTCATCCACCTTCGCCAGGGTGGCCTCGTCCCGGCCGGGCCCGATCGTGCCCTCGTAGCCGGACACGCCGATCAGGTCGAGCCTGCCGCACCGGCTCGCCGCTTCGGCCACCGCCAGCGCGTCACCGAGCGTGCGGGCCCCGGTCCGGCCGTCCCGGTGGCCCACCTCCAGCAGCACCTGGGCCCGCTGCCCGGCGGGCCGGGCAGGCAGCGCCGCGGCCGCGAGCTCCACCCCGGCCAGCGAGTCCACGTACCAGCTGACCTCCGGGGCGCCCGGCGCCGCCAGCACGCCGGCCAGCCACCGCAGCGCCCCCGGGTCGGTCACCTCGTTGGCCACCAGGATGCGCCGGGCACCGAACGCCAGCAGCGCGGCCACCTGGTGCGGGACCGCTGCGGTGAGCGCCCATGCGCCCGCGCCGAGCTGCATCCCGGTCAGCTCCGGGGACATCGTGGTCTTGGCGTGCGGTGCCAGCGACACCCCGTGGCGCTGGCAGAACTCCGTCATGATCGCCACGTTGCTGGCGAGCGCGCTCGCCCGCAGGATCGCCACCGGGGTACCCGTATCACCTGCCAGGACGTTCCATCCCAGGCTCCCTAGCTCGCTCAGCGGGGCCGCCGAGCCTGGCGGCAGGCCCTTGTACTCCCAGCCAGCCCGTTCCGGATCCTGATCGGTCACCATCTGCCCTCCTGCCCGCGGCGACGGCCCGGTCAGCACAGCAGCTCGCAGCTGACCGTCAGCCGCTCCAGTACATCCATGATCACTTCCACCCCGGTCCCGGGTCCGGCGGGCACCCGGATGTGGCCGTCTTCCAGCACGAACGGGGCGGTGATGTCCTCGGCGAAGTAGCGGTCGGTCGCCGACACGTCACCGGGCAGGGTGAAACCGGGCAGCGCCGCCAGCGCCAGGTTGGCCGCCCGGCCGACCCCGGTCTCCAGCAGGCCGCCGCACCACACCGGTACCCCGTGCGCGACGCACAGGTCGTGGATGGCCCGGGCCGTCAGGTACCCGCCGACCCGGGCCGCCTTGATGTTCAGTACCGAGCAGGCCCCCAGCTCCAGCGCGACCGCGGCCAGCCGCAGCGACGTGACCGACTCGTCCAGGCAGACGGGGGTCGCCAGGGCGCGGGCCAGTTCGGCGTGGCCGGGCAGGTCGCCGGCTGCCAGCGGCTGCTCGACCAGCAGCAGCCCGAACTCGTCCAGCGCCCGCAGCCGCCGCGCGTCGTGACGGCTGTAGGCCTGGTTGGCGTCCACCTGCAGCGCCAGGTCCGGCCCGAACCGTTCCCGCACCGCCCGGACCGGCTCGGTGTCCCAGCCGGGCTCGATCTTGAGCTTGATCCGCTGATAGCCCTCCGCCAGGTAGCCCTCCACCTGGCTGAGCAGTTCGGCCAGCGAGCCGGGGATGCCGACCGACACCCCGGCCGGCACCCGGTCGGTGACCGCCCCCAGATACTGCGCGAACGACATGCCCGCCGCCCGCAGCTCGGCATCCAGCACCGCGGTTTCCAGCGCGGCCTTGGCCATCTCGTTGCCCTTGACCTGGGCGAGCAGCGGCTGCACCCGCGCGGCGGTGATGTCAGGCGCCTGCATCAGCGTCGGCAGCAGGTGCTCGGCGATCACCGCCCGGGCGCCGGAGAGGAATTCCGGCTCGTACCACGGTTCCGGGCTGGCCCCGCAGTCGGCCCAGCCCTCCCCCTGGCCGGTGATCACGCGTACCAGCAGCGCGACCCGTTCGGCCTGGCTGGCCTGCGAGGTGCGGAACGGGATCACCAGTGGCAGCCGCGCCACCCGCAGCTCGGCCGCGTCGATCTTCATGAGGCGGCCCGGCCGGCGGTCACGGCGCCATCGTCGTACATCGCACCGACAGGCTAACGCGAGGCGGGGGGCGGGGCGCCGACGGCGTGTAGCAGGACCTCGACCACCTCGGGGAGCGGGCTGCTGGTGTCGATCTCGCAGTCGGCGCTCGTCCGCAGCCGCGGCTCGACCTCCTGCAGGTCTGCCAGGAACCGGCGGAACTCGTCGGCTGACTTGCCGAACGGGTTGTTCGTCCTGGTGGCCAGCCGCCCGGTGAGGACGTCCGCCGGGGCGCTCAGCAGGACGATGTGGTCGAACTGGGAGTAGAACTTCACCTGGTTCTCCTCGCAGCCGGCCACGAACAGCACGTCGGCGTCCTCGGTGGCGAGCAGCGACCCGATGGCGTCCTCCCGCCACTGCTGGCGGCCATCCGGCCGCGGCTCGCACCACCCGTCGTCGGTGTCCACTGCCTTGTAGCCGAGCGCGGCGAGGCTGGCGATCAGGCTCGATTTCCCCGTGCCCGACATCCCGGTGATCAGCACCCGCTGCACAGGCCGGCTACTCCTCGCCGGAGAACCGCTCCCACGCGGACTGCCGGGTGATCTGGAGGGCGGCGCCGATGCGCGCCCAGGTCACCCTGCGCTCGCGCAGGATGGTGACCAGCCGCTGCAGGCTCGCCTGGGTCTGCGCGGCGACCGCGGCGATGCGGGGGAGCAGGTCAAGGATCTGCTCGTCGGTCATTGACTCCTCCCAGGCGGGCACCTGCTGCTCCGGCCCGGCCGGTGGCTCCTCCGGCCCGGCCGGCGGCTGTTCCGGCCCGGCCGGCCGCTGCTCCGGCGGCTTCGATGGCCGCTGCTGCTCGGCCTGCAGGACGTCATTGCACAGGCCGATGCACTCGTTGCAGATGTACACGCCGGGCCCGGCGACCACCTTCGCGACTTCGGAGCCCGGCTTGGCGCAGAACGAGCACCGCACCTGGACCGCCCGTGCGGCTGCTTTCGTTTCGCTGGTCATGGCGCCTTCCGGCGGGAGCGATCTGTCAGGTCACGCCTGACATCTGTCAGGGCTGACCTTACGCTCCCGGCCTGGCTGCGCGCAATCCCGTTCCGCGCGTGCCGCGCCGGCGGCGGGAGGGACAAGCCCTAACCGCTCGCGGGAGCCGGCACCGGAGCTGGCACAGCGTGCCGGGCCAGGCGGCGGAACGCCGCCTGAGTGGCCGAGCCGGGCGCGGCGCAATAGGTGATCAGCCGCTGCCCGGTGTCGGGGATCTGCAGCACCTGGCACTCGAACTCGAGCGGCCCGGCGACCGGGTGGTCCACGTGCTTGATGATCGGGCGCTTGGACTCGACCTCGTGCGCGTCCCATATCTCGGCGAACCGGGGCGAGGTGCCGAGCAGCTCGGTGACCAGCCCGCGGATGCCCGGGTCGGCCGGATACCGGGCATAGGAGGCGCGCAGGTCGGCGACCATGGACCGGGTGAACCGCACCGCCTGCGGGTCGGTCCACGTCAGCGCCGTGGCCGGCAGCCGGAACAGCCAGCGGATCATGTTCAGGTCTGGCCCGGCGAGGCCGGCCAGGTTCCCGATGAAGTGGGTCGCGAGCGGGTTCCAGGCCAGGACGTCGTACTTGGCGTCGACCACGTAGGCGGGGGTCTCCGGCATGCTGTCGATCAGGTTCCTGATGCCAGGGCTGATCTCGCGGGATGGGCCGGCCGACGGCGGCGGGTTCTCGCCCGCCAGCCGGAACAGGTACTCGCGCTCGTCCCTGGTCAGCAGCAGCGCGCGAGCGAGCGCGGCCAGCACCTGCCGGGACGGGCGAGGGCCACGCGCCTGCTCCAGCCGGATGTAGTAGTCGACCGACATCCCGGCGAGCTGGGCGACCTCTTGGCGCCGCAGCCCCGGCGTCCGCCGCCGCCCCGACCAGGGCAGCCCGGCGTCCTGCGGGGAAACGCGGGCACGCCTGGCCCGCAGGAAAGCCGCCAGCTCGGCGCGGTTCATGCTCACGAATTCCAGCTTGCCAGCTGGCGGGACACACGGGGTGGTACCGCTGGTCCCAGGCTCCGCCGGTCTCTCCCCGCTCCGGGGCAGCGGCCATAGCTTGAGGGCATGACAACGACAATCGCCCTGGTCACCGGGGCAAACAAGGGAATCGGGTTCGAGACCGCGCGCCAGCTCGGGTCGCACGGCATGACCGTGCTGGCCGGCGCGCGCGACGAGGACCGGGGCCGTGAGGCCGAGCGTGTCCTGCGCGACGGAGGCGCGGACGCCCATTTCGTCTACCTCGACGTCACCGACGCCAAGACCATCCAGCGGGCGGCCGAGTGGATCGATGCGGAGTACGGCCACCT
>JAIRTY010000362.1 GCA_031254715.1 Nocardiopsaceae bacterium
GTCATGGCGCTGACGTGCGGGTAGTGGCTGGGACCGCGCCCGGGGCGCTGGCCGGGCTGCCCGAGCCGGACGCGGCGTTCCTGGGTGGCGGCGGGCCTGCGGTGGCCGCCGCGGTGGCGGAACTGGGCCCGCCCCGGATCGTGGCGGCGGTGGCAGCGATCGAACGAGCCGGCCAGGTCCGATCGGCGCTGGCCGGCGCCGGTTACGCGGTGGACGGCGCGCTGGTGCAGGCCTCCCGGCTGGCCCCGCTGCCCGGGGAGGCGCACCGGCTGGCGGCCGGCAGCCCGGTCTTCCTGCTGTCGGGGGCCCGCCAATGATCGGCCTGATCGCGGTGACCGCGGCGGGGCGGGCGGCCGCCCTGCGGCTGGCCGGTGCCTGGCCGGGGCAGACTCACCTGTACGACGGGTCCGCCCGCAACGAGGTGCCGCGGGCCTGGTCGCAGTGTGACGAACTGGTGTGCTTCCTGGCGGTCGGCGCGACCGTCCGGCTGGTCGCGCCGCTGCTCGAGAGCAAGTGGACCGACCCGGCCGTGGTGTGCGTGGACGAGTCGGCGCGGCACGTGGTGGCGCTGGTGGGCGGGCATGCGGCCGGCGCGAACGCGCTGGCGGGCCGGGTCGCCGGGGTGCTCGGCGCCGGCCCCGTCATCACCACCGCCACCGATGCGGCCGGCCTGCCCGGTCTTGACTCCCTGGGCTGGCCCACCGAGGGGGCGCTCGGAGCGGTCAGCCGGGCGCTGCTGGACGGCGATCTGGTCCGGCTGGAAGCGGACGCGTCGTGGCCGCTGCCCGCGCTCCCGGCAACCGTTGGCAGCGACGGCGACTACCGGATCGTGGTCACCGACCGGGTGGTAACGCTCGATCAGCGGACCGTGGTGCTGCGGCCGCCGTCGCTGGCGGTGGGCGTGGGCGCGAGCAGCGGGGTGACCGCGGACGAGATCCTCGGCCTGATCGACACCGCGCTGGCCGAGGCTGGCCTCGTGGGTGCCTGCGTCACCGTGCTGGCCACGGCGGACGCCAAGGCCGGGGAGGCCGGGATCACGAGTGCCGCCAGGATACGGAACTGGCCGCTGGTCACCTACCCGGCGGTCCGGCTGGCGGACATCCAGGTGCCCAACCCCAGCGCAGCCGCGCAGGCCGCGGTCGGCACCCCCAGCGTGTCCGAGGCGGCGGCCCTGGCCAGCGGGGACGAACTGGTCGTGCCCAAGCACAAGAGCGGCAGGGCGACGGTGGCGGTGGCGCGGATCCGGCCCCGGGGACGGCTGGCCCTGGTCGGGCTCGGGCCCGGCGCGCGTGACCTGCTCGCGCCGCGGGCGGTGGCGGAACTGCGCCGCTCATCGGTGGTGGTCGGGCTCGACCGGTACCTGGAGCAGGTCCGCGACCTGCTCCGGCCCGGCACCCGGGTGCTCGCGAGCGGGCTCGGCGAGGAGGAGGAACGAGCCGCCTCCGCGGTGGCCGAGGCACGGCAGGGGCATGCGGTCGCCCTGGTCGGCTCCGGCGACGCCGGGATCTACGCGCTGGCCGGCCCGGCGCTTGACCTCGCCGATGAAGACATCGACGTGATCGGGGTGCCCGGCATCACCGCCAGTGCGGCGGCAGCGTCGCTGCTCGGCGCGCCGCTGGGGCACGACCATGCCGTGATCTCCCTGTCCGACCTGAACACCGGCTGGCAGGTGATCGAGCGCCGGGTGCGGGCCGCCGCCGAGGCCGACTTCGTGGTCGTCTTCTACAACCCGCGCAGCGGGGGACGGGACTGGCAGCTCCCGGCGGCGCTGGCGATCCTGGCCGAGCACCGGCCCCCGCACACCCCGGCCGCCGTGGTGCGGGACGCGGAACGGCCCGGGCAGCAGGTGGTGCTCAGCACGCTGGCCGGCCTCGACCCGGAGGCGGCGGACATGCGCAGCATCGTGCTGGTCGGCTCGTCGGCCACCCGCGTCGTGGCGGGCCGGATGGTCACGCCGAGGGGGTATCCATGGCAGCCTCAGTGATCATCGGCGCCTGTCAGGGCTGCGGCGCCTGCGTGCTGACCTGTCCCGAGCGTGCGCTCACGCCCGCCGCCGGGGCGCCGAGGCTGCTCGCAGGGCGCTGCACCGGCTGCGGTGAGTGCATCGAGGTCTGCCCGGTCGACGCGATCGCCGAGGGGGCCGGCCGGGCCGAGGGGGCAGACCGGGAGGAGGAACGGATGGTGGGGGCGTTCGCGCCGGCCGGGACGGGCCGGCGATGACCTGGCGGCTCGGCTGCTGCGGCCGCCGTTACCGGGGAGAACTGACATGAGCCGGGTGATCCACCCGATCGAGCGGGAGTCGTACGCGATCGTGCGGGAACGGGCCCGCACGGCCGCGCTGCCGCCCTGGACCCGGGCGGTCACCGAGCGCGTCATCCACGCCAGTGCCGATCCCGGCTACCTCACCGACCTGGTCACCGCCGAGGAAGCGCTGGCCGCCGGGGCGCGGGCGCTGCGGGCGGGCGCGCCGGTGGTTGCCGACTCCGCCATGGTCGCGGCCGGGATCACCGGTCGGCCGGTCAGTTGCCTGGTCCGGGACCCGCGGGCGGCCGCGCTGGCGGGCCGGGCCGGGATTACCCGCAGCGCGGCCGGGATCCGGCTGGCCCTCGCCGGGGCCGGCCCCGGCGCGGTCTGGGTGATCGGCACCGCGCCCACCGCGCTTGCCGAACTGCTCGCCCTCGATGCAGACCCGGCCCTGGTCATCGGCCTGCCCGTGGGGTTCGTGGGGGCGGCCGAGGCGAAACGGGCGCTGCGCGCGAGCGGCCTGCCCGCGCTGTCCAACCGCAGCGAGAAGGGCGGCGCGGCGGTCGCGGCCGCCGCCCTCAACGCGCTGCTGTACGGCCAGGAGGCGGCGCAATGAGCGTCGCGCGCGCAGCGGGCGGCGAAGCGGACCGGGCGGCACCGGGCGTCGCACGCGCTGCGGGCGGTGAAGCGAACCCGCCGGCACCGGGGTCCGCGCCCCCGCGGCTGCCGCTGCTGCTGGTCGGGCACGGCACCCGCAGCGCTGCGGGGGTCGCCGAGTTCGGCCGGTTCACCGCCAGGGTGCGCGCCCGCGCGGCCGGCCGGATCCCAGTCGTGGACGGCGGCTACATCGAACTCGCCAGCCCGTCCGTGGCCGACGTGGTGGCCCGGATGGCAGCGGAACGGGACGGGCGCGGGCTGGACCTGGTTGCCCTCCCGCTGGTGCTGACCGCGGCCGGGCACGGCAAGGGCGACGTGCCGGCCGCCCTGGCCCGGGAGCGGGCCCGGCATCCCGGCCTGCGCTACCGGTACGGCCGGCCGCTCGGCCCGCACCCGGTGCTGCAGGAGGTGCTGGCGGCCAGGATCGGCGCCGCGCTCGGCGCCGACTCCCGGACGGGGACGTTCGTGGTGGTCACCGGCCGCGGGTCCACCGACCCGGACGCCAACGCGGAGGTCGCCAAGGTGTGCCGGCTGCTGTGGGAGGGCCGCGGCTACGACGAGGTGGAGCTGTCGTTCGTGTCGCTGGCGCCGCCGGGGGTCCCGGCCGCGCTGCA
>JAIRTY010000385.1 GCA_031254715.1 Nocardiopsaceae bacterium
CGACATCGACGCGCTCCAGCCGGAGCATCACCAGCGGCCAGCCGTCGTAGGCGGGCGTGGTGAAAAACAGCTCGGGCTCGCCCAGCAGCAGCGCCTGTTTCTCCGCTTCATCCCCGACGTACAGCACCGCGATGTCGTCCCGGATCCGGCGCCGCTGGCCCGCCCTGCGCTCGGGGTAGGACCAGACGAACCCCTTGCTACCCACCCGGAAGTCGAAGCCCTCGCTCTCGATCTCCTCCACATGCGGCAGAGCCAGCGCCAGGCGGCGCACGTCATCGGCGTCAGCCATGCGGGCCTCCACTCGCGTCCCCTACCGCACAGGCTAGGCCCCTCGCAGTCAGAACGCCTTGGCAAGCTCGCGGGCACGGGCGCCGGCCGCCTGCCTGGCGGCCGCGGCGTCGCCGGTCAGGGTGGGGTGGAGCCCACCTCCGCGATGTCGTCGATGCCGGTCCAGCGCAGCCAGTCGGTGAGGTAGGCGGACTGGTACCCGCCGCTAGCACCCGCCCGCACCCGCCGGTCCGGCCGGTACCGGCCGCTGCCGGAGCCCGCGCTGGGCGCGGGCGGCTGGATTTGCGAGGATGGCACCGTGCCATGGGTCGAACTTGAGGGTGCCGTCAATGTGCGCGACCTGGGCGGGCTGCCGACCGCTGACGGCGGCGCGACCGTCGCCGGCAGGCTGCTGCGCGGTGACAACCTGCAGGAGCTGTCGCCAGCGGACATCGCGAAGCTGGTGCGGGAGATCGGCCTGACCACGGTCGTCGACCTGCGCAGCAAGCACGAGCTGAGGTCGGAGGGGCCGGCCCCGCTGGACGATGTCGACGGCGTGCGGCACGCCCACCACCCGGTCCTGCCCGAGCTTGGGTCGGCGACCGATGCGACGGCCGCGGCGCTGCTGACCCGCGCCGGCCGGGACCGCGCCCGCTATCCCGGCGATCCGATCTGCGGCCATTACCTGGGGTACCTGGAAGACCGGCCGGACCAGGTGGTGGCGGCGCTGCGCAGCATCGCCGGGTCCGAGGGAGCTGCCCTGGTGCACTGCGCGGCCGGCAAGGACCGGACCGGCGTGCTCGTGGCGCTCGCGCTGACGGCGGCCGGCGTGCCGCGGGCGGCCGTCGTCGCCGACTACGCTGTCACCGGTGACCGGATCGGCGCGGTGCTGCGCCGCCTGCGCCGGTCACCGACGTACGCCAGCGACCTCGACGGCAAGCCGGACGAATCCCACCGGCCGCGGCCGGAGACGATGGCCGCGTTCCTGCAGGAGCTGGATTCCCGCTACGGCGGGGCGGAGGGCTGGCTCGCCGGTCACGGCTTCGGCGCCGAAGACCTGCTGCTGCTCCGCGGCAAGCTCTGCCGCCCGTGAGCCGGAGTTGTCTGGCATGATCGGGGACGATGAGCACCTCGAACGCACGCCGGTTCCCGGTGACGGTCAGCCGCCTTCCCGTCATCCGCTGCCAGGTCTGCCAGCGCACCATGGCGTGCCGGCCCGGCCAGGCCAGCGTCGTCCTGACCGAGCACTACCGCCGGGAGCATCCCGGTGAGCTTGCCGCCCTGGCCGCTCGCCAGGACTGAGCCAGTCATAGCTCGCGGCTGAGCGCGTCCGCGCAGGACTTGAGGTGGCCGGCGAGCTCGTCGAGGTGGCCTGGCGGGCACCGGACCGACGGGACCGCAAGCACCACCGCGCCGCACGCCTGGCCGTCGCGATCGCGCACGCACCGGCCGGCGGCCATGATCCCGGGCTCGCTCTCCTGGTGGTTGGTGGCGTAGCCGCGGCGGCGCACCTCGGCCAGCTCGCGCAGCAGGGCCGACATGGTGACGATCGGCCGCGGCCCCCCGGACTGATCCAGCCGCGGCAGCCCCCGCGGGTACAGCCGCCGCAGCTGGCCGTCGGGCAGCTCGGCGAGCAGCGCCTTGTCGCCCGAGGTCACGTGGGCGGGCAGCAGCAGCCCGATCCGGCTTCCGCAGCGCAGTGACTTGCTCCCCTCAACGCCGTCGAGGAAGCGGGCGCCGTTCCCCTCCAGGATCATGAAGTGAGCGGTCTCCTGGCACTGCTGCACAAGCTCCCGCAGCAGCCGGTGGATCACGGCCCGCAGTTCCGGCCGCGGCGCGGTGGCGCCGGCCGCGGTGAGCGCGGGCCCGGGCAGGTAGACGCGATGACGGTCCTGCACGGCGAACTCGTGCCGGCGGAGCGTGGCAAGCAGCCGGTGGGCGGTGGACGGAGCGACACCCAGGCTGCTCGCGGCCTCGGCCACCCGCAGCTCGCCCTGCTCCCGCAGCATCCGCAGCAGCGTGAGCACGTTATCGGCCGAGCGGACCGGATAGGCGCCTGGATTTCGCATAGCAGAATCCTATTCGCCGGACATTCCAGCTACTGGCCGGCGTCTGGCAAGATGAGCACAGATCGGGAAGGGACTCCCGCGATGAGGTCACGAGGCGCGACGCAGCCCGCCCAGTCTGCCCGGCCGGCCGCCAGCGAGGCCCCGCTGCCGGAGTTGTACGCGGACCTGGGCCAGGCCAATATCCAGGCGCTGTGGACCCAGGCCGAGGACCTCATGCCGCGCTCGCCGGCGCCCCGCGCCGTGCCGTGGCTGTGGCGGTGGGACACGGTGCTGGCGCTCGCCGCCCGGGCCGGCGAGGCGGTCCCGCTCGGGCGGGGCGGCGAGCGGCGGGCGCTGGCGCTAGCCAACCCGGGCCTGGCCGGGCTCCCGTTCGCGACC
>JAIRTY010000442.1 GCA_031254715.1 Nocardiopsaceae bacterium
ATCGCCTGCGCGCCCATGCCGCCGTGGAAGTACCGGCCGAACCGGTCCCGCATCTCCCGGTAGAGCTGCTCGTCCCCCTCCAGGTCCTGGACCTTGAGGCTCTTGAACCGGTTCCACACCTCGTCGATGCGGTCGATTTCCTTCTGCGCGCGGTCGCGGAGCTGGCGCATCTCCCGCTTCGCGCCCTCCCGCACCTTGCGGCGGGCGTCGCCCTTGGCGCCTGCGGCCTCGAGCTCGGCCAGGTCGCTCTCCAGCTTCGACTGCCGCGCCTCGAGGTCCGCGTCGCGACGCTGCTCGATCTGCTGCCGCTCGACCGAGATCTTGGCCTCGATCGAGGGCAGGTCGCGCCCGCGGGCGTCCTCGTCCACGTGCGTGATCATGTACGCGGCGAAGTAGATGACCTTCTCCAGGTCCTTCGGCGCGAGGTCGAGCAGGTAACCGAGCCGGCTCGGGACGCCCTTGAAGTACCAGATGTGGGTGACCGGCGCGGCCAGTTCGATGTGCCCCATCCGCTCGCGCCGGACCTTGGCGCGGGTGACCTCCACGCCACAGCGCTCACAGATGATGCCCTTGAACCGGACGCGCTTGTACTTACCGCAGTAGCACTCCCAGTCCCGGGTCGGGCCGAAGATCTTCTCGCAGAAGAGCCCGTCCTTCTCCGGCTTGAGGGTGCGGTAGTTGATGGTTTCCGGCTTCTTGACCTCGCCGTGCGACCACATCCTGATGTCGTCCGCGGTAGCCAGGCCGATGCGCAGGTCGTCGAAGAAGTTAACGTCGAGCACGTGTGTATTCCCCTGGGGTAGTTCGGATCAGACCTCTTCAACGCTGCTCGGCTCGCGCCGGGACAGATCGATGCCGAGTTCTTCCGCCGCGCGGAAGACGTCCTCGTCGGTGTCGCGCATCTCGATGGCGGCACCGTCGCTGGAGAGCACCTCCACGTTCAGGCAGAGCGACTGCATTTCCTTGATCAGGACCTTGAAGGACTCGGGGATCCCCGGCTCGGGGATGTTCTCGCCCTTCACGATCGCCTCGTAGACCTTGACCCGGCCGAGCACGTCGTCCGACTTGATCGTGAGCAGTTCCTGCAGCGCGTAGGCCGCGCCGTAGGCCTCCAGCGCCCAGACCTCCATCTCGCCGAAGCGCTGGCCGCCGAACTGCGCCTTCCCGCCCAGCGGCTGCTGGGTGATCATCGAGTACGGGCCGGTCGACCGGGCGTGGATCTTGTCGTCCACGAGGTGCAGCAGCTTGAGGATGTAGATGTAGCCCACCGAGATCGGGTCCCGGAACGGCTCGCCGGTCCGGCCGTCGAACAGCTCGGCCTTCCCGCCCCCGCCCACCATCTGGTTCCCGTCCCGGTTCGGCAGGGTGCTGCCGAGCAGCCCGGTGATCTCCGTCTCGTAGGCGCCGTCGAACACCGGGGTGGCCACCGGCCTGCCCGGCTCGGCCTCCTCGGCGCCGATCCGGCGCAGCCGCTTCTTCCAGTCGGCGTCGTCGCCCGCGATCTTCCAGCCGGACTTGGCGACCCAGCCGAGGTGCGTCTCCAGCACCTGGCCGACGTTCATCCGGCCGGGCACGCCGAGCGGGTTCAGCACGATGTCCACCGGCGTGCCGTCCGGCAGGAACGGCATGTCCTCGATCGGCAGGATCTTGGCGATGACGCCCTTGTTCCCGTGCCGGCCAGCCAGCTTGTCACCGTCGGTGATCTTCCGCTTGGCCGCGACGTACACCCGGACCAGCTCGTTCACGCCGGGCGGCAGCTCGTCGCCGTCCTCCCTGGTGAACACGCGGACCCCGATGACCTTCCCGGACTCGCCGTGCGGCACCTTCAGTGAGGTGTCACGGACCTCGCGCGCCTTCTCGCCGAAGATCGCGCGCAGCAGCCGCTCCTCGGGGGTGAGTTCGGTCTCGCCCTTCGGCGTGACTTTGCCGACCAGGATGTCGCCGGTGACCACCTCGGCGCCGATCCGGACGATCCCGCGGTCATCCAGGTCGGCCAGGACCTCCTCGGAGACATTCGGGATGTCCCTGGTGATCTCCTCCGGCCCCAGCTTGGTGTCCCTGGCGTCGACCTCATGCTCCTCGATGTGGATCGAGGACAGCACGTCGTCCTGGACCAGCCGCTGCGAGAGGATGATCGCGTCCTCGTAGTTGTGGCCCTCCCACGGCATGAAGGCGACCAGCAGGTTCCGGCCGAGCGCCATCTCGCCGTGATCGGTGCACGGGCCGTCGGCGATGACCTGGCCCGCGTTCACCCGCTGGCCCTCCTCGACCACCGGCTTCTGGTTGAAGCAGGTGCCCTGGTTGGACCGGCGGAACTTGGCCACCAGGTAGGTCTTGCGGCTGCCGTCGTCGTGGGCCAGGGTCACGTAGTCGGCGCAGGCCTCTTCCACCACCCCCGCCTGCTCGGCGGTGATGACGTCGCCGGCGTCGACGGCGGCCCGGTACTCCATGCCGGTGCCCACCAGCGGGGCC
>JAIRTY010000472.1 GCA_031254715.1 Nocardiopsaceae bacterium
CTGCTGCCAGCCGAGCGACACGTCAGCCAGCGGCAGCGGCTCGGCGGGCAGCCACTCCGGCCGGGCCAGCAGCCGGGTGCCGCCGGCCCGGTGCGCGTCCGGGTACAGCTCGCTGGCGAGCCTGGTCAGCTCGGGCCGGTGGGCATCGAGCGCCCGCCGCACCTCCCGCCACCGGTCCGGCGAGGGCGGAACGGGCGCGGACTCACCGGGCATCCACCCACCTCCGGCAGCCAGCAGCGAACCCGGCCACTCTAATGGCGGCCGGGTCCGCGCCCGGCCGGGCCGCGACCGCACCCGCCCGGGACCGCGCACCCGCGCTCGCCCGGCACCCGCGCCCGCCCGGGACCGCGCACCCGGACCCGCCCGGGACCTGGCGCCCGCGCGGATCGGGCGGGCCCGGCGGGCCGGGCGGGGCCGGGTACCGATAGCGTGCTCTGCGTGGATCTCGGGTTGCGCGGGAAGCGCGCGCTGATCACCGGCGGCAGCCGGGGCATCGGGCTGGCCATCGCCCGGTCGCTGGCTGCCGAGGGCGTCGCGGCCGGGCTCATCGCCCGTGACCCGGCCGGGCTCACGTCCGCCGCTGGCCAGCTGGCCAGCTACGACGTACCCGTGGCGACTGCCGCGGCCGACGTGACCGACACCGCGGCGCTGGCGACGGCGGTGGCCGACATCGCAGGGACGCTGGGCGGCCTTGACTACCTGGTGGCGAACGCAGGCGGCACGGTGGGCGGGAACCTCACCAGCTCCAATGCCGGCGATTTCACCGCCACGTTCGAGCTGAACGCCGGGCATGCGGCCGAGCTGATCCGGGCCGGGCTGCCGCATTTGCAGGCCGCTGGCGGCGGCGCCTGCGTGATCATCTCGTCGATCACCGGGATGCGCCCGGCGCCCCGGACCACCTATGCGGTCGCCAAGGCGGCGGAAATCCAGCTCGCCGCGACCGCGGCGGCCGAGCTCGCCCGGTACGGCATCCGGGTCAACGCGGTCAGCCCGGGCTCGATCATGTTCGAGGGCGGGAGCTGGGACCGGTTCCGGGCCGAGAACCCGGAAGCGTACGCCGCCTTCGAGCGCACCGAGTTCCCGCTGGGCCGCCTCGGCCGGCTGGAAGAGGTCGCCGACGTGGTCACGTTCCTGCTGTCGGCGCGGGCCTCCTGGGTGACCGGTGCCAACATCGCGGTCGACGGCGCCCAGCGCTACCCCAGCGCCCGCGCCTTCGATTAGCAGGCACGTCAGCCAGCAGGCAGGTCAGCCAGGCCCGGGATGATCCCGGACGAAGGCGGCGATCACCTCGCCCAGCCGCTCCCCCGCGTCCTCCTGCAGGAAGTGCCCGGCACCGGAGATCACCGGGTGCTCGATGCCCGCCGCGCCAGGCACGGCCCGCCGCAGCACCGGCGCCATCGCCCCGGTGATCGGGTCCCCGTCGCTGAACGCCACCAGGAACGGCTTGTCCCAGCCGGACAGCCGCTGCCAGGCGGCCCGGTTCGGCCCGGTCGCTGGGTCGTCGGGCGCGGTCGGCACCAGCAGCGGCATCGCCCGCACCCCGGCCATAAAGCTCTCATCGGGGAACGGCGCGTCGTAGGCGGCGAGCACCTCGTCCGGCAGCCGCGCCTGGCAGCCGGACTGCACCAGCCGCGACACCTGGAGCGCCGGCGCCGCCTCCACCACCTCCCGGAACCGCCACCAGATGTCGGGCATCGGCTGATCGCCGGTGGGCAGGCCGGTGTTGGCCGCCACCAGCCGGGCGAACCGGTCCGGATGCTCGGCGGCCAGCCGCAGCCCCAGCAGGCCGCCCCAGTCCTGCCCGGCCAGCGTGATCCCGTGCAGGCCGAGCCCGTCGAACGCGAGCCGCCGCACCCACTCCACGTGCCTGGCGTAGCTGTGATCGGCGATCCCGGCGGGCTTGTCGGACCGGCCGAAGCCGATGAGATCGGCGGCGATCGCCCGCAGCCCGGCCGCTGCCAGCACCGGCATCACCCTCCGGTACAGGAACGACCAGCTCGGCTCGCCGTGCAGCAGCAGCACCGGCTCACCATCGGCAGGGCCGGCCGCCACGTAGGCCATCCGCAGCCCGCCCACGTCCGCGTACCGGGGCTCGTAACCGAAGCCGGGCAGGCCGTCGAACCGGCTCTCGGGGGTGCGCAGCGCTCGCATCCGGCCATCGTGCCACGCCCGGCGGCGGCGCCCCCGCGTACTCTCGGATGCCGTGTCCAACCGCGAGCTGGTGGTGCTGGGAACCGCGAGCCAGGCGCCGACCCGCACCCGCAGCCACAACGGTTACCTGCTGCGGTGGGACGGGGAGGGGCTGCTGTTCGACCCGGGCGAGGGCACCCAGCGGCAGCTGCTGTTCGCCGGGGCGCGCGCCAGCGAGATCACCCGGATCTGCATCACCCACTTCCACGGTGATCACTGCCTGGGCCTTCCCGGGGTGCTGCAGCGGATGTCCCTGGAGCGGGTGCCGCACCCGGCCGGCGCCTGCTACCCGGCCGAGGGCCGGGACGTGTTCTGGCGGCTGCGGCACGCCGCCCTGTTCGATGACGTGACCCGGCTGCGGGAACTGCCGCTGGCCGGCGAGGCCGTGGTGGTCGCCGGCGCGCCGCCGTTCCGGCTGACGGCCCGGCGGCTGTCGCACCGGGTGCCTGCCTTCG
>JAIRTY010000516.1 GCA_031254715.1 Nocardiopsaceae bacterium
AGCCAGTACCGGCGGGGGGTCCCGGGAGAGCCGTCCCCCGGAGTAACCACCGAGGAGCCGAAACATGGCGTTCCCCAGCGACCTTGCGATAGCCCGGGGCGCGGCACTGAAACCGCTCGACGACATCGCCAGCGAGATGGGAATCGCCAGCCACCTGCTGGAGCCGTACGGCGAGCAGGTGATGAAGATCAAGCTGGCGGCCATCCAGGAGCTGGCCGACCGGCCCGCTGCCAAGTACGTGGTGGTGAGCGCGATCACCCCGACCCCGCTCGGGGAGGGCAAGACGACCACGACGGTCGGGCTGGGGCAGGCGTTCCGGCATATCGGGAAGCGCGCCACGGTGACGGTCAGGCAGCCGTCGATGGGACCGACGTTCGGAATCAAAGGCGGCGCGGCAGGCGGCGGCTACAGCCAGGTCGTCCCCATGGAGGCGCTCAACCTGCACCTGACCGGGGACATGCACGCGGTCACGGCGGCGCACAACCTGCTCGCCGCCATGATCGACAATCACCTCTACCAGGGCAACAAGCTGGGAATCGACCCGCACAACATCACCTGGCGGCGGGTGCTCGACGTCAACGACCGGGCGCTGCGCAACATCGTGATCGGCCTCGGCGGCCGTGGCGACGGGGTCCCGCGCCAGACCGGGTTCGACATCACCGCTGCCTCCGAGGTCATGGCCACCCTCGCGATGGCGCGTGACCTGGCCGACCTGCGGGCGCGGCTGCGGCGGATCGTGATCGGCTACACCGGGGAGGGGACCCCGGTCACCGCCGAGCAGCTGCAGGCGGCCGGGTCGATGGCGGTCATGCTGCGGGACGCCGTCAAGCCGAACCTGCTGCAGACGCTCGAGAACACCCCGGTCCTGGTGCATGCGGGGCCGTTCGGGAACATCGCCACCGGTAACTCGTCGGTGATCGCTGACCTGATCGGGATCCACGCCGGTGATTTCCTCGTCACGGAGGCAGGCTTCGGCGCGGACATGGGTGCGGAACGGTTTTTCAACATCAAGTGCCGTACGTCAGGCCTGCGCCCGGACGCGGCAGTCGTCGTGGCGACCGTCCGCGCGATGAAGGCCCACTCGGGCAAATACAAGATCGTCGCCGGGCGGCCGCTGCCGGCGGACATGCTGAAAGAGAACCCGGACGACGTGGCCGCCGGGGCCGCCAATCTCCGCAAGCAGATCGAGAACGTGCGGCTGCACGGCGTCTCCCCGGTGGTCGCGGTCAACAGCTTCCCCACCGATCACGTCAGCGAGCACCGGGCGATCCGCGAGATCGCGGCGGCCAGCGGCGCCCGGGCCGCGGTGTGCACGCACTTCGCCGATGGCGGCCGCGGCGCGACCGAACTGGCCGAGGCGGTGGCCGAGGCAGCCGAGGAGCCGTCACAGTTCGCCTTCCTCTACCCGGACTCGGCCAGCCTGGAAGACAAGATCACCGCGGTGGCGACCAGGATTTACGGGGCGGACGGGGTGGACCTCTCGCCCCGGGCCGCTGCTCAGCTCGCCACCTACGAACGGGCTGGCTTCGGGGAGCTGCCGGTCTGCATCGCCAAGACCCACCTGTCCATCTCCTCCGACCCCGCGCTCAAGGGCGCGCCCACCGGCTGGCGGCTGCCGGTCCGAGAGGTCAGGGCCTCGGTCGGGGCCGGGTTCGTCTACCCCATCTGCGGCGACATGCGGACCATGCCGGGCCTGTCCGCCAGCCCGGCCGCGACCCGGATCGACCTGGACGACGACGGCGAGATCATCGGGCTGTCATAACCGGCAGTCCTGACAGGCCGTCGTGACCGGGCCGTCGTGACCGGGCCGTCGGGACCGGCTGTCGGGACCGGCTGTCGGGACCGGAGTGCCCTAGCCTGGTGCGGGTGAGGCTGACCGATTTCGAGGCGCTGAGCTTCGACTGCTACGGCACGCTGATCGACTGGGAGACGGGCATCGCCGCCGTGCTCCGCCCGTGGACGGCCGCCCACGGCGTTGGTCTCGACGACGAGGCACTGCTCGCCGCCTATGCCCGGCATGAGTCCGCCGCCGAGGCCGCGTACCCAGGCGAGGTCTATCCCGGCATCCTGGCCCGTTCCATGCGGAACCTGGGCGGCGAACTCGGCGCGCCAGTCAGCGACCAGGAGGCGGAGCGGCTCGCCCGCTCGGTGCCGGACTGGCCGGCCTTCCCCGACTCTTGCTCCGCGCTGGCGGCGCTGGCCGCCCGGTATCAGCTGATCATCCTGTCGAACGTGGACCGCGGATCGTTCGCGGCCAGCAACCGCCGCCTCGGGGTGACGTTCAGCAGCATCCTCACCGCCGACGCCATCGGCTCGTACAAGCCGTCGCCGCGGAACTTCGACGCGCTGCTCGCCGAGGCCGCCCGGCTCGGGATCGGCGCCGGCCGGCTGCTGCACGTGGCGCAGAGCCTGTTTCACGACCACGGTCCTGCCAAGCGGGCCGGGCTGCCGACCGCCTGGATCAACCGACGGCACGGCCGGCCAGGCTGGGGCGCCACCCCTCCCCCGACGGACGGGATCACCCCGGACTGGGAGTTCGGATCCCTGGCGGCCTTCACGGACGCGGTAGCCGCCGAGGCCGGCCCGGACTGACCGGCCCCCGGCGCCCAGCGCCTGGGATGTGGCCCCGGCCACCGTTCCCGGCCTGCTGCCCTCACTCCGTGACGAGGGCGCAGACCACCTTCCCTCCCGGGGCCGGTAGCTCGTACCAGTCCCACCGGCTGCTGATGGCCTCCACCAGCAGCAGGCCGCGGCCGGTCTCGGCGTCCTCCGCGACCTGGATGCGCGCCGGCGGCTGCGCAGCCGCGTCCCACACCTGGATCAGGACGCCCGCCAGGTCGGTCAGCAGCCACAGCCGCACCGGGAACGGCCAGTCGAGGGTGCGGGACACGGCCACGGCGTTGGTCACCAGCTCGGCGACCAGCAACTCGACGTTGTCGCCGAGCCTGGTCAGCTGCCACTCCCACATGATCTGGCGGGCGTGGTAGCGGGCGCACGGCACCGCGCCAGGCAGCGGGCCCAGCTCCAGGAAGTCCCGCAGCGGCCAATCGTGCGCCAGGTCCGCTGCCGGGTGGCCGGGCGGCGGAACCGGCACGGGTGGCTGCAACGGCGGCGGCTGGGCCGCGGTTGGCTGAGCAGGCAGCGACCAGGCCGGCGCAGGCGGCTGGGCCGGCGAGACCTGGCTGAGCTGCCCGCTCACCGGAGCTCGCGCCGCCGGGTGCAGGCCCCGGCGCGGCCCCGTGCTGGGGTGTGCACGAGCGGGCACCCCCTATCGGCTCGTCCGGCCTGGCACGTCACTTCGCGCGGCCAGGGCAGCCCTGGGCGGGCGGGACCGCCCATTGACGTATCAACCCTGGAACAGCTCACCCGCCGGCGCAAGCCCAATGACCCGGCTACGTGCGCAAAGCCACGGGATCGGTCAGCCCGCACCGGCCGGTCAGCCGGCACCGTCCGGTCAGCCGTCTCCGGTCAGCCGGCACCGTCCGGTCAGCCCGCAGCAGGCCGGTCAGCCCGCGCCGGGCCGGTCAGCCCGCGCCGGAGCGGTCAGCCCGCGCCGGAGCGGTCAGCCGGCCCGGAGCGCACCGCGGTGACCGCGACGGTGGCGTAGCGCATCGTGAAGCTGCCCCCGGCCGCGTCGACCGCCTCCCCGATCCCCGCCAGCAGTTCCTGCTGCCGGCCGGGTGAGAGCCGGCTGTGGCCGCCGGAGGTCGGCACCTGGTCCAGCCACTCGTCCCGGGTGTAGGGCCGTTCCCAGTCGAATCGCCACTGCCCGGTGCCGCCGAATCCGCCTGCCTGCCGGATCCCGTCGGCCGCCTTGCCGCACATCGCCCTGGCGTACCGGTCAATGCCGGGCATCGCCGACTGGAAGAACGGCGAGTCGCGCAGCACCCGGCGGTAGATCTCGCCGAAGGCCTCCCGCAGGCCGGCCGGAGGCTCGAACGCGTTCCAGAACACCGCCAGCAGCCCGCCCGGCCGCAGCACCCCGGCCGCCTTGGCCGCGCCGGCGACCGGGTCCACCCAGTGCCAGGCCGTCGCCGCGATGACGGCGCCGAACTCACGGTCGGCGGGTTCCCACTCCTCGAACGTCGCCACCTCGGTCTCGACCCCGCTGCGGCGGGCGAACGCGGCCATCCGCGGGTCGGGCTCGACTCCGAGCACGCCGGCGCCGGCGGCCTGGAACTGCCGGGCCGCGATGCCCGTCCCGCAGCCGACGTCAAGGACCCTGGGACCCCCGGGGCTTCCGGGGCCGGGGCTTCCGGGGCCGGGGCTTCCGGGGCCGCCGGGACCGGGGCCTGGGCCTGGGCCGGGGCCGGGGCCGCTGATGGCGGCGATGATCCGCTGCACCAGTGCAGCCGGGTATCCGGGCCGGGCGCGGTCGTGCCGCTCGGGGTCCGTTCCGAACGACTCGGCTACCTCCCGCGCCTGATGGGCCTCGCGAGGCCCGGGTGGAGGTGCAGGTTCCGGCGCTATAGTGGGCATGTGCCCACCTTAAGTGGGCGATTGCCCGCTCAGCCAGCTATTTCGCGCTCAGCGAAGGAGGCAGGATGCCGACCGGGGTGGCCATCAGCGACCCGCGCGGGCAGCTGTTCGATGCCGCCGAGCGGGTGCTGCTCCGGGCCGGGCCGGACGCGCTGACCAGCCGGGCGGTCACGACGGAGGCCGGTGTCGCCAAGGGCGTCCTGCACCGGCACTTCGCTGACTTCGACGACTTCCTGGCCGAGCTCGTGCTCGACCGCATCGCCAGGATCGGGCCCCAGGCCGCCGAGCTCCGCGCGTCCGCGGGGACCGGGACCGTCGCCGGCCACCTGGCCGGGGCGCTGACAGACCTATTCGGGCCGGTCGCGGTGGCGATCGTGGCCCTCATCACCTTTCGCGACGGCCTGCGCGCCCGGCTGCGCCGCGCCGGCCCCGGGATCCCGCTGCTGTCGGAGGCCACGGCCATGATCGCCTCGTACCTGGCCGCAGAGCGCGACCTGGGCCGGATCGCGGCCGGCGCGGACGTCGGCACGCTCGCTCCCGCCCTGATCGGCGCCGGGCACCTGCTGTTCGCGGACCGCAACGGCGTCCCGCCGGGGCCCGCCGACGTCCGCAAGGTCGTGACCACGGTCATCGCCGGCGTTCTGCCGACCGCGGACAGCTGAGGAAAACCCCAGGGTGAGGACGGGTGATCGCCGCATTCCCTCGGAGCGGAGCCCGTTTGTAGCGTCAGGACCGCACGCTCTGACCCTCCGGGAGGCAGCTCATGATTGAGACCCGCGGCCTGACCAAGCGGTACGGCCCGGTGCTAGCGGTGGACGCGCTCAGCTTCGACATCCGGCCCGGGGTGGTGACCGGATTCCTCGGTCCCAACGGCTCCGGGAAGTCCACCACGATGCGGATGATCCTGGGCCTGGACCGGCCGGATGCCGGCAGCGCCCGGGTAGGCGGGCGCCGCTACCACGACCTGGCCTGGCCGCTGCGCACGGTGGGGGCACTGCTCGAGGGCAGGGCGTTCCACCCGGGCCGGTCCGCCCGCGGCCACCTGGCCGCGCTCGCCGCCAGCAACGCCATCCCGGCCCGCCGGGTGGACGAGGTGCTCGCCCTGGTCGGCCTGACCGGCGCGGCCGGCCGCCGGGCCGGGAAGTTCTCGCTGGGCATGACGCAGCGGCTGGGCATCGCCGCAGCGCTGCTCGGGGACCCGGAGGTGCTGCTGCTCGACGAGCCGGTGAACGGCCTCGACCCGGAAGGCATCCGCTGGATCCGGGACCTGATGAGGACGCTCGCCGGGCAGGGCCGTGCCGTGCTCGTCTCCAGCCACCTGATCAGCGAGATGGCGCTGACTGCCGACCGGCTGATCGTGATAGGGCAGGGTCGGCTGCTGGCCGACACCACGGTCGCCGCCCTGTCCGCCCGGTCCGCCTCATTGGAGGACGCGTTCCTGGAACTTACCGCGGGCACCGCCGGCTACCGAGGGAGGCCGGCATGACAGCGACAGCACGAGCCACCGCCAGCCGCCGGACCGCTGGGCACTACCGGTTCCGGCAGGTGGCCCGGATGGAGTGGATCAAGCTGCGCACCCTGCGCTCGACCTGGTGGACGCTGGCGATCACGGGAGCCGGGGCGGTCGCCATGGCCGTGGCCATCGGCATCAACACCCGCAGCCCCCGCGGCGACCTCACCAACAACGCGCTGGCTGGGGTGGTGCCCGGGCTTCTGCTGACGGGCGTGCTGGGGGTCCTCGTCGTCACCAGCGAGTACACCTCCGGCCTCATCCGGGGAACGCTCGCGGCCGTCCCGCGCCGGCCGCTCGTCCTGGCCGCCAAGGCGGCGGTGTTCGCCGGGACGACGCTGCTCGTCGGGGAGGCGGCGTCGTTCACCGCCTTCTTCGCGGGAGGGGCCGCCCTTCGCCAAGGCATCGCCGCCCCGGCGCTGACCCAGCCGGGCGTGCTCCGCGCGGTCGTGCTGTCCGGTGCGAGCTTCTGCCTGATCGGCCTGCTCGGCCTGGGACTGGGCGCGATCATCCGGCACACCGCGGCCGCCGTCGGCGCGCTCGTCGGCGGGGTCTGGATCCTGACGGCCATCGCCGCCGGCGTCGCGCCTGGCGCGGCCGCCTACCTGCCGGTCATCATCATCGGGAACTCGCTGAGCGCGACCCGGCCGGAGAACTGCCCGGCTCACGCCGCGCAGTGCCCGCACATCTTGTCGCCGTGGGCGGGGCTCGGGATGCTGTCCCTGTACGCCGCCATCGCGCTGGCGGCTGGGGGGTGGCTTCTTACCAGGCGGGATGCATGACACTGGAGGACGTGTCCGTAACCGGCCGCCCGGCCCGCCCGGTGACCTCAGCACTCCGCACCGTGCTGCGGGCCCCGGCCGATGCCCGGGCCCGCCGCGAGCTGCTGTTCTGCCTGGCCGGGCTGCCGTTCGCGATCCCCCTCCCGGTGGCGGGCTTCATCCTCGCGCTCATCATCGGCCGGCTTGTCACCACGCCAGCCCCGGACCCGACGCCCGGGCAGCTGGTGATGGCCCTGGTCATCGCCGCGGCCATGCTCCCGTTCCTGGTGTTGACGGGGGCCGCGCGGCGGCTGGGCGGGGGGTGGCGAAGGCTCGCGGCGTTGCTGCTAGGCGTGCGAGTACCCGCCCCCGTTCCGCTGCCGCCCCGCCGCGGCCCGGGCGGCCGGATGACGGCCCGGCTCCGGGATCGCCCCGGCTGGCGGGCGGCGGGCTATCTGATGGCGAAGTTCCCGGTCGCCCTGTTCGGCTGGTACGCGGTCTTCTGCTGGGTCGCCGGGGTCGTGAACATCAGCTACCCGTTCTGGTGGCTCTCGTTCCGGAACCACGCGCCGGACGTCCACCTGAGCCCGGTCCCGGTGTTCACCCCGTTCGGCTGGGGCGGACGTGGCACCTTCTACATCTCGACCTTCCCTGGCACGTTCGCGGCCCTGGGGGCCGGGGCCTTCATGCTGCTCGCCGCGCCGTGGCTGACCAGGACGGCGGCCGCGGCCGACCGATGGCTCATCCAGGGGCTGCTGGGTCCAGGCACGCTCCGGCAGCGGCTGGCCGACCGGGAGCAGACGCGGGCGCTGGCGATCGACGACTCCGCCGCCCGGCTGCGCCAGCTGGGGCGGAACCGGCACGACGGCGCGCAGATCCGGCTGGCCACGCTGGCGATGAACCTGG
>JAIRTY010000557.1 GCA_031254715.1 Nocardiopsaceae bacterium
CGGTGGCACGGGCCTCGATCAGGTGCGTCCCTGGGGCTGCATCCCACTCCCACACCCACTGCCGCCAGGTGTCGATGCCGGGCACGGCCGCCAGCCGCGCCTGCTGCCAGGCGCCCCGGTCGACCCGGACGTGCACGGCGTCGATGCCCTTGTGCTGCGCCCAGGCAACGCCGGCCACCGGGGTCCGGCCGGCCCGGACCGTGCCGCCGCCCGGCACATCGATACGCGACTCGGTCTTGATGGGGCCGAGCTGTGACCACCCGCGCTGCACCCAGTAAGACCGCTCGGCGGCGAATGTCGTCACCTTGATGTCGGTCACCCACTTGGTGGCCGACACGTAGCCGTACAGCCCCGGCACCACCATCCGGGCCGGGAAGCCGTGCGCGACCGGGAGCGCGGTCCCGTTCATCGCCACCGCCACCATGGCCTCCCGCCCGTCCATGACCACCGCCAGCGGGGTACCGGACGTGTACCCGTCCGCCGAGGTGCACAGCAACTGGTCCGCGCCCCTTCGCGGGCGCGCGGCCCGCAGCAGGCTGGCCAGGCTGGCCCCCAGCCAGCGCGCATTGCCGATGTACGGGCCCTCGACCGGATCGGAGACGCAGGTGAGCGTCGTGTAGTGCTCGGTCAGCGGGCGCCGGAGCAGTTCGTCGAAGCTGATCTCGATCTCCCGCGCGACCATGCCGTGGATCCGCAGCCGCCAGCTTTCCGGTGACACCTGCGGCAGGATCAGCGCGGTGTCCACCCGGTAGAAGTCCGAGTTCGGGGTCAGGAACGGCGGCTGGCCGCTGACGTGCAGATCGGTGCCGGGCGGCAGGACGGCCCGGCGGGCCGGCGCGGGAAAGCGCAGCGTGGACCGGGCGGTCGAGACGCTGGCCCGCTCACCGAGCACGCGGCCTCCCAGCAGGCCGACACCGGCCACCGCCAGGCTGACGCCGCCGTTGATCAGGAACCGCCGCCGGTCCGGCCCCGGCGGCGGGTACGGCGCGGGCTGCCGGTCATAGCCGCCCGGGGCCGCGGGAACGGCGGGCCGCCAGTCCAGGACGCCGGGCTCCTCATCCGGCGCACCGCCGGGCTCACCGTCCGTCTCGTCCGGCTGGCCCGGCCGGCGCTCGCCGGGAACAGCGGCCGGGGCCACGACCCTGATCAGCCGGACCAGCACCAGCCCTCCGGCGACGGCCCCGGCCAGGGTCGGCAGCGCGGCCGCCGCTCCGGCGTGCGGCCGGGTGAGGGCCGCCGCGAGCCCCACCGCCGTGAGGATGCCGAGGCCCGCCAGCCCGTACCCGAGCCGCCGCACCGCGGCGGCCCCGGTCACGACGGCGAGCACCGCCAGCACCACGAGGGTGCCGATGATCAGAACGTTCTTGTCGCTGGAACCGAACGTCGAGATGGCGAAGTTCTTGAGCGCCGGGGGCGCCAGGTCGATCGCGGCGCTGCCGGTGGCCGGCACCGGGGCGCCGGTGACGCCGGTGATGCCAGCCACCAGCTGGGAGACGCCGATCGCGACCGCGGCCGCCAGCACGCCGGCGACCGCGCCGAGCCTGCGGGCAGCACCGCGGCGAGCCAGCGTGAGTTCGCGGAGAGTGGTCACACGTGCTATTCGTAGCGCAGGCGGGCCCGGATTGCCGCATTCCCCCCGTGGCGGCCAAGCCGGGACCGCCGCGGCTCCGAATGCAGGGCAGGACCAGACAGGCAGGTCGATCAGTGCAGATGGGCGATGCGGAGCAGGCAGCGGATCCGCCGGGCGGCCCAGCGGGCCAGCGGCGCGCGGGCACGGGCGACGGTCTCGCTCCGCTGCTCACCAGGGTCGCCCGTGGTGACGAGGGCGCGTTCGCCGCTGTCTACGACGCCACCGCCGGCCAGGTCTACGGGGTCGTGCGCCGGGTCCTGCGCGACCCCGCCCAGTCCGAGGAGGTCACCCAGGACGTGCTGCTGGAGGTGTGGCGGACCGCGACCCGGTTCGACCCGCGCCGCGGCAGCGGGCTGGCCTGGGTGATGACGATGGCGCACCGGCGGGCGGTGGACCGGGTCCGGTCCGAGCTGGCGGCCACCGCCCGGGAGCGGCGGGCGCGGCCGGAGGGTCCCGGGTACGACACGGTCACCGAGACGGTGGAGGCGAGGTTCGAGGCCCAGCGGGTCCGCCGGTGCCTGGAATCCCTCACCGGCCTCCAGCGCGAGTCGGTCACCCTGGCCTACTACGGCGGGCACACCTACCGCGAGGTCGCCAGCCTGCTCGAGGTGCCGGTCGGCACGGTGAAGACGCGGATGCGCGACGGGCTCATCCGGCTGCGCGACTGCCTGGGGGTGGACCAGTGAGGCTCTCCCGCGGTGACCTGCACACGCTGGCCGGCCCGTACGCGCTGGACGCCCTGACTGGCCAGGACCGGGACCGGTTCGAGCGTCACCTCGGCCGCTGCG
Organism: Nocardiopsaceae bacterium; assembly: GCA_031254715.1. Classification (GTDB taxonomy): domain Bacteria; phylum Actinomycetota; class Actinomycetes; order Streptosporangiales; family Streptosporangiaceae; genus JAIRTY01. The sequence continues at coordinate 2,419 of JAIRTY010000557.1, forward strand.
AGCCCTGCCGGCAGGAGGCGGGATCGCTCCGCGAGGCGGCCGCCCGGCTGCCCGAGGTCACCGTGGCCGGGCCGCCGGAAGGGCTGCGGGCGCGGGTGCTGGCAGCGGCAGCCGCGATCCGGCAGGCTCCTCCGGTCACCCCTGGCATGGGCCAGCAGGCGGTACTGGCGCGCCGGGCGGGCCGGAGCCCGGTGCTGGTGCCGAGGCTGGCACTGGCGGTCGCGGGCGGGATCATCCTGGTGCTGCTGGCCGTGGGCAGCCTGGCGGTCACCTCGCAGCACCGGGCCGGCCAGGACCAGGCACACTCCCGGGCGATCGCCGCGGTGATGACCGCGCCGGACGCGAGAATGGTCACCGGGCATGCGACGGCCGGCGGCACCTGCACGGTGGTGATGTCCCATTCCGACCGGGCGCTGGTGCTGACCACGCGCAAGCTGCCGCGGTTGCCCGCCGCCAAGGGGTATCAGGTGTGGCTGATGGGCCCCAGCGGGGTGCGCAAGGCCGGCATGCTGCCGCGGGCGCACCAGGGCATGACCGCGCCGATGGTCGTGTCCGGCCTGGCGAGCAGGGATGAGGTCGCGCTGACCGCCGAGCCCGCCGCCGGGTCGGGCCACCCGACCTCGCACATGATCCTGGTGCTGGCCCTACCCTGATCACGTGACGAGCACCGGCGGCGATCCCGGGGCCGCCGCCCGCGCCGAACTGGTCGCGCAATTGCGGCGGCGCGGCACACTGTCAGAGCCGCGGGTCGCCGCCGCACTCGGGCAGGTACCCAGGCATGTCTTCCTGCCGGAGGTGGACCTGCCCGGTGCGTATGCCGACGAGGCCGTCCCCACCCTGTACCGGGACGGCGTGCCGGTCAGCGCCGCTTCCCAGCCCGCCATCGTCGCCATCATGCTGGAGCAGCTCCGCCCGCCGCGGGGCGGCCGGGTGCTGGAGATCGGCGCCGGCACCGGCTACAACGCCGCCCTGCTGTCTCACCTGGTAGGACCCTCGGGCCGGGTGGTGACGATCGACATCGACCCGGACGTGGCAGCCGGGGCGCGCGCCCACCTGGCCGGGGCGGGGATCACCAATGTCACGGTGATCTGCGGGGACGGGGCTGCCGGCCGGGCGGAGGATGCACCCTACGACGGGATCATTGTCACCGCCGGGGCATCCGACCTGGCTCCCGCCTGGGCCGGGCAGCTGGCGCCCGCCGGACGGCTGGTGGTGCCGCTGTCGATCCGCGGCGTGCAGCACTGCGTCTCCTTCACCCGCGACGGCGGCCGGCTGCGCAGCACCGCCGTGTGCGAGTGCGGGTTCATGCCGCTGGCCGGCGCCATGGCGAACGCCGACCGCCGGCTGCCCGTGCCAGGTCACCCGGGCGTGTTCGTGCTGACCGCTCCGGACACAGAGGTGGACACCGCCGTCGTCGCGGCTGCCCTGGGCAGGCCCGGGCCTGCCGCCGCCACCGGGCTGACTGCGTCGGTGCGGGAGACGTTCGGGAGCCTGCCACGGTGGCTCGCCTTCCGCGAGCCGGCCTCGGCCTCGCTGGCCTATCTCCGCCCCCCCGAGGACGCCGCCGCCAGCGGCGTGCCATCCGTCCTCGACTCCCCGCTCCGCAGCGCCCTCCAGCGGTCCGCCCCGTGCCTGCTGGGCACCACCGGATTCGCCGTGCTCGACCTGGCACGCCCGCCGGGCGCCGGCACCGATCCAGGCCCTGACCCGGTGCTCGAGCTGGCAGTGCGCAGCTACGGCGAGGCGCAGCTGCAGCGTGACCGGCTCGCCGAGCTGATCGCCGCCTGGGCGGCCGCCGGCCGCCCGCAGGCGAGCCACCTGCGGATCCACGCCTATCCGGCCGGATCGGCGCCGTCGGCGGCTGAGGGGTTCGTGCACCGGGCCCCGCATACGACGTTCGTGGTGTCGCTGCGCTAGCCCGGCGCCAGGGGCTGCTCCCGCGGCCGTGCCCGGCCTGACGACGGCACGCTGGTTTCCCGGGCAGGTGGCAGGCGGACTAACGTAAGGCCTCGTGAAAGCATCTCCGGAGGCGCAGCGCAGACTGCTGGAATTGGCGGACGCGGACGCCGAGCTGAGCCGCTTGGAACACCGCCGGCGCACCCTTCCCGAGACGCAGGAACGAGAACGGCTCCAGGCCAGGGACGCTGAGCTGCGAGACGAGGTCGCCGCCCTGGAGGCGGAGGAAAGCGACCTGGGCCGGGAGCAATCCAAGGCAGAGGCCGACGTCGAGCAGGTCCGCACCAGGATCGGCCGTGATCAGCAGCTGCTCGACGCGGGACAGGTCTCCTCGCCCCGCGAGCTCGAGAACCTGCAGTCGGAGATCACGTCCCTGCTGCGCAGGCAGTCCGACCTGGAAGAGGTCGTGCTGGACGTGATGGAACGGCTGGAAGGCGTGCAGCAGCGCCGGGCCGCGCGGGGCACCGAGCGGGCCTCGCTGACGGACGAGCTGGCGGACGCCACCACCCGCCGCGACGCCGCCCTCGCCGACATCGCCGAGCAGGCCGGCAAGGCGGGCGACCAGCGCTCCCGGGTCGCCAGCGAGATGCCTGCCGACCTGCTGACGCTCTATGACCGGCTGCGCGAGCAGCACGGTGGGGTCGGCGCGGCCGCGCTCAGGCGCGGGCAGTGCCAGGGCTGCCACCTCTCGCTCAACACCGTGGAGATGAACCGCATCCGGGCAGCCCCGCCCGATGAGGTGCTGCGCTGCGAGGAGTGCCGCCGCATCCTGGTCCGCACCGAGGAGTCTGGCCTGTGACCGGAAAGCTCGTTGTCGAGGCCGACGGCGGTTCGCGCGGCAACCCCGGCCTGGCCGGCTACGGCGCGGTGGTCAAGGACGCCGGGACCGGGGAGGTGCTGGCTGAGGTCAGCGACAGCCTCGGCACCGCGACGAACAACGTGGCCGAGTACTCCGGCCTGGTGGCGGGGCTGCGGGCGGCGGCCGAGCTCGCGCCCGGAGCCGATCTCGAAGTCCGGATGGACTCCAAGCTGGTCGTGGAGCAGATGTCGGGCCGCTGGCAGATCAAGCACCCGGACCTGCGCCCGCTGGCCGCGTCGGCACGGGAGCTGACGGGCCGGTTCCGGCGGGTGAACTACACCTGGGTGCCCCGGGCGCGCAACACCCATGCCGACCGCCTCGCGAACCTGGCCATGGACGCAGCCCAGCGGGGGGGCAGGGGCCGTAGCCGGCGGCCTTCCCGTTCCGCAGTATCGGAAGAACGGGACCCCGGACCGGCCGGAGGCGATAGCAGGCGGGCCGCCCCCGGCTGGACCCAGACCGCAGGCCCGCCCACCACCACGCTGCTGCTGCGCCACGGCGAGACGGAGATGTCGGCGGCGCGCAGGTTCGCCGGCCGCACCGACGTCGCGCTGACCGAGACCGGCCTGCGGCAGGCCAAGGCGGCCGGGCAGCGGCTGGCGGCGCGCGGCGGGATCGACCTGATCGTGGCCTCGCCGCGGCAGCGGACCCGTGCGACCGCCGAGGTCGTGGCGGCCGCCACCGGGGTGCCGATGCAGGTGGAGGATGCGTGGCAGGAGACGGACTTCGGTGACTGGGAGGGGCTGACCTACGACGATGTGAGGCAGGGATGGCCGGAGGAGCTGGCGGCCTGGCTCGGCGACACCGGCACGGCGCCCCCTGGCGGGGAGAGCTTCGCGGCGACCACCCGGCGGGTGCTGGCCGCGCTTGACCGCCTGCTCGCTGCCCGCCCGCGCGCGACCGTGCTGGTCGTCAGCCACGTCACGCCGATGAAGGTGCTGCTGCGGCACGCGCTGCTCGCCCCGCCGCCGGCGCTGCGCCGGATGCACCTGGACGTGTCCGCGCTGTGCGAGATCAGCTGGTACGGCGAGGCCGGGGTGGTCCATTCGCTCAACGACACCGCGCATGTTCCGTAACGGGGAATGACCGGTAGCGGGAATCTGCCCGCGCGGCCCTATGCTTGACACTGCGGCGGGCGAGCCGGCCGGGCGGTCGCGCTGGATTCCGAACGGGAATCCGGTGAGGAAGGTCCGGGCTCCGCAGGGCAGGGTGATCGGTAACGCCGACCCGGGGCGACCCGAGGGAAAGTGCCACAGAAAACAAACCGCCCGTGGTCCGGGGCTCCGGCCCGGGGCCTGCGGGTAAGGGTGAAACGGCGGTGTAAGAGACCACCAGCACCCGGGGTGACCCGGGTGGCTCGGTAAACCCCACCCGGAGCAAGGTCAGAAGGGCGCCGCGCCTGCGGGCGCGGGGCCTGCGCGAGCGATTGAGGGTGGCCCGCCCGATGCTCGCGGGTAGGCCGCACGAGGCTGCCGGCAACGGCAGTCCCAGATGGATGGCCGCCGGCCCGCGTCAGCGGGTGCACAGAACCCGGCCTACAGGCCGGCTCGCCCGCCGCCCATAGCTTTGACCTGCGGTCCAGCAATCTAAGGACGCGGTTGGGGCACTTTGGGGGCACATCCTGGCCCTGCCGGACGCCTTGTCGAGTGCGTCCCGGGCCCGGCCGGGCGGGGCTAAACGCACATCCAGTGTCATCGGGATCTGCCGATGTGAGCGGGGCCTAGCCGCGAATGATGGCGCATCTGGACATGCTCATGCGTGCGACGCGATCAACGCTAGGGCCGCCTGGCGAGATTGCGGCCAACGGTCCTGAATCAGGCCATTGCTAACGCATCTATGGCGGCTTACCATTGATCCGGTATAAGGGGGTTTAATTTTAGCGAGGCGGGCGAGTCGGCTGCTGGCCGGCGGGGTGATAGCGCCGCGCGGCAAGTGCCGGCACGGGGGCACGGTCAATTGACGCAGGGCGGCCGTGCCGGCTGGGAACGCGCTCGCTGCGAGGTGAGCGGGGACGGCCCGAAGCCGGTGAGTTGACGCATCGAAGCGCCTGCCTATCGGCAGGCACTGTCTGTGCCTTGGGTCCAGTTTGGTCAAAGGGGGGATCATGGAATTGGCTGCAGATTTCGTTTTCGGGCCGTTGCCGCCAATCGAAGAACCAGCGGCGCCGGCCGCGACTGGAGAAGCAGTCGCGCTCGCCGCAGCGGCGGCGGATCCGCTGGGGCCGCTGGCGGGGCTGGCTGGGACATGGGCCGGCCGGGGCTTCAATGTCATCTGGCGGCCCCATCCGCTCAAGCCGAGCGGGCAGGACCGCTTCCTGGAGCTCAACGTGACCAGTGAGCAGCTCGCCTTCGGCCCGGCGCTGAAAGACATACCCAACCGGGGCCTGCTGCAGCCGAACATCAGCCTGGCCGGCCTCAACTACCTCCAGCAGATCTCTGACGACAACACCAGCACCAACCAGCATTTCGAGCCCGGCCTGTGGGTCACGGCCCCGACGACCAGCGATCCTAAGGAGCCCCGCACCGTGGCGCGGCTGGCATCGATCCCGCACGGCACCACGATCCTGGTCCAGGGCACCGCCCACGCCTCCGCCGGCCGCCCCGCCATTCCGGACGTCAGCATCAAGCCCTTCACGATCGGCAACCCCGCCCAGACGTTCGACTTCGCCGAGCAGACCCTGGCCACACCCACCCAGTTCCGGACCAGCGGCGCCGGACTGACCGGCGTCACCCAGAGAATGGTCAACAACCCCAACACTGTCCTGCGCTCGGCAATCGCGAGCCAGCACATCACGGCCACGACCACGCTGCACGTGTCATCGCGCGACGCCGCGCTTCCGGGCGGCGGAACCGCCAACATCGCCTTCCTGACCGGCGCAAAAGATGGCCCCAACGCGGTCGCGGCACGCGTCACCGCCACATTCTGGCTGGAAACGCTCCAGGGAGACGCGCAGCCGCGCCAGCTGCAGTACTCACAGCTCGTGCTGCTGAACTTCAACGGGCTGAGCTGGCCTCACATCACCGTCGCCACCCTCAAGAAGCAGAGCTGACACGCTGGTGCAGCAGACGCCCTTCCACGCACTCACGTGCCGCGATGAGGGGTGTGTGGGCACATTGCCTCGGGAGACGCTGTGGCTGTGAGATCGGCGCTGTTTATTCGCGTGGCCGGCGGGATTCCCGGCCCGCTGATGCTCACGCCGGTCGTGGATGGGAGTCCCCTCACGGAACTCGCCGCGGAGTTTGAATCCCGCCGGGGGTACTCGCCAGCAGGCGGCTACGCGGGCTTGGCGCCCGCCCACTTCCGCTTTGGCGATCTCGTGCAGTACTTCCTCGGGCAGAGGAACCGGCAGTGGCCGTGGCCCGATTATGCCTTGAGCCTGGCCTTCGCTGGTTGCGCCGCGGGTGGGTGAACACGACGACGAACGCGAGAAGCAGCGCCAGCGTCAGCGAGACAGCCCATCCGGCGAGGACTCGGCGGCGGGACGGAGACGCCGCCGCAACTCACGAGTGCCTTGACAGCCAGGGTCTGCCCGGCCCGCCTATGGCAGGGACTCCCGGTGCGGCGGGTTAGGAGGCCGGACGACGACGCAGGCCGATCACGGCCATG
>JAIRTY010000584.1 GCA_031254715.1 Nocardiopsaceae bacterium
TCCCCGGCGGCAGCGGGCGGCACCGCGGTCAGGTACGCGGCGGCCCGGTCCGGCGGCAGCGCCCGGATGTCCTTGGCCAGCACCTCGAACAGCTCCCGGAAGCCCGTGCCGAGCAGCAGGATCTCGGCGGCATCGGCGTGCCGGGCGAGGAACTCCTCGTACCCCGCGTGGAGCACCGGCAGGTAGAGCAGCAGCTGCTTCAAGGCTGGCCCGGAGGCTCCGGCAGCCCCAGCTGGATCCGGCGCAGCCGCGCCGACGTGCTCACGGTGGCCATCCGCTCGAGCACCTCCACCCGGCCGCACCGGTCCGCTTCCAGCTCGGCGATCTCGTCCTTGTCATAGGTGTCGGCGGTTGCGACCAGCACGTCCGGCTGCACCACCTTGATCAGCGCCCAGCGCGGGTGGTGCAGGTGCTTGAGGGTCACCAGGCCCACGCCGCGCTGGTGGGTGACCATCCGCAGCCGTTCCATCTCAGGGACGGCGGGGCGGTGCGGCCCCTTGCGGGCGCGGATCTTCTCATCGCTGTCCACCCCGACGATCAGGAAATCGCCCAGCCGCCGGGCGGCTTCCAGGTACATCGAGTGGCCCTCATGGATGATGTCGAACGAGCCGCTGGTGAGCACCACCTGCAGGCCGAGCGTGCGGAGCGCCCCGACGATCGACCCGATCCGCTCGTAATCCGCAACGAAGCGGAGCTCGAAATTGGACGCATCCGCGAACAGCCCGCTGGTGACGATCGCGGCCTGGCCGGCCGGGCCCGCCGTGCTTCCGCTGTCCGGCTGGTGCCCGGGCAGCGCGCTGCCCACCCTGGCCACGCAACTCCCTCTCCGGTGTCTCCGGCTGGCCCGCCGCGCTTGCTCGCGGCGCCGGCCATTTCCCGGGTCCCAAGGATAGCCGCGCGCAGCCTCCTGAACCGGCAATGGCGCGGCAGCGGCGGGGGGCCGCCGGGGTCAGGCCCGGCACGCGGGGCCTGACCCCGGCGGCTGGCAGGGAGCGGCCCGCCGGCCGTCCCGCCAGCTTCCCGGCGCATCGGCGTGCACCCGCAGGTGGGGCGCCTGCTCGGCGGCGAGCCGGAGCGCCGCGCTGACCATCCCTGGCGGGCCGCAGACGAACACGTCGGCGGGCCCGGCCGGCAGGTGCCTGGCCATGGCAGCCAGCACTCCCTGGCCGTGCTCGTTGCCGCGGGAACCAGGGACCACCGGAGTGATCTTGAGCGCGGGCCGGTCCGCCGCCAGTTCGTCGAGGCCGGCCAGGTCGTACAGGTCCCGCTCATCGCGGGCGGCCACCAGCAGCCTGACCTGCGGCGGCTCGGGTGCCCGCGCCGGGCTGGCGAGTTCCTCGGCGATCGCCCTGAGCGGCGCGAGGCCGGTCCCGCCGGCGACGCACAGGACCGTGCCCGACGACGCGCTGGCCGCCGTCATCTGGCCGCGGGCGGGTCCGATCAGCACCGCGTCCCCGACGCCGGTCTGGCCCACCAGGGCGCTGCTCACCCGTCCTCCCGGGATGGCACGCACGTGCAGGTCGATGGTGCCGTCAGGGCGGGGCGCGTTGGCGATGGAGTAGGACCGCCACACCCGGGGCCAGCGCGGCACCTGGACGTCCAGGTACTGCCCGGACCGGTAACGGAACCCGGCCGCTGGCTCGGTCCGCAGCGTCAGCACGGCGACGTCGGGGCCCCGGCGGTCGTGCCCGGCCACTTCGCCCACCCACCAGGCAGGTTCGCCCGATGCCTCCCGGGCTGCCTCGGCCATGACCGTGGCAGCGTGCCCGAGCAGCGCCCGCCAGGCAACCCCGGCCCGCTCGCTCCAGCCCTGGCCGCCGAAGGCCTGCAGCGCGCCCAGCAACGTGTCACAGAACGCCCGGTAGTGCTGGTCGAGCACGCCGTAGCGGCGGTGGTCCCTGGCAAGCTGGCGGAGATAATCGCTCAGGGACTCCGGCTCGTCGGCGCCCCATACGCAGCGGGCCAGCGCATCGAACACCCGCCGCCGCTGCCCGCCCATGGCCAGCGGGAACATCGCCCGGAATTCCGGATTACGCACGAAAAGACTGGCGAAAAAATAGGCCATTAGCTTGTCCGATTGCGGCTCAAGCTGTGCAAACGATTTTTTGAGGGCTCGGAAATCGATTGCAGGCAGTTCCCCCTGAGCCGTCTCGGAGTGCTCGTCCCCGGGGGCCCCCGCCGCACCAGGAACAAGGGATTCCGGGACATCTCCGGTCGTTCTGGCGTCTGGCCGGGACCGCCTGCTGCTGGAATGGCCGTAGGGATTTCCGGCATTACCGGCCGGTAACCCCCAGGGCTCTGGACAGCCGCCCTGACCTGGCGACCGCCGTCGTGGGCGGGCGTCCGTGTATCCGCCGAGTGCGATCGCCATAGCATGAGTGTTTCACCGCCAAGCGGGCGCGGACAAGCGTTTCCGGGCAAGTTCGGCTTGCGAATTTTTGGATGTGCAAATAGGTGCGATTCTACGATGCCGGATAGTAAGTGAACGCGAGTTAACAACTACTACGTAGTTTCGTCGGAAATGGCAGCAGGCCGTCAGGTTGCGTCGAAGCCGGGTGTTTCCGCCTGCCAGCACCGCAGCGGGGATGGCGGCCTCGCATTTCCCGGGGCCGCCGCCCGCGGCCTGCCCGTCCGGCGGTCATCTAGGATGAGCCGGTGACAGCTGCCGGATACCTGAGGTTCCCCCATGTAACGAATGATGTGCTGGCCTTTGTCGCGGATGACGACGTATGGCTGGCACCGGTCAGCGGCGGCCGGGCCTGGCGGTTCTCGGCCGACCGCACGCCTGCCAGCCGGCCCCGGTTCTCCCGCGACGGCGCCGAGCTCGCCTGGACCAGCTGGCGGCACGGCCAGCCGGAGATCCTGCTCGCCGACACCGGCAGCGGCCAGTGCCGCCGCGTCACCTACTGGGGCGACCGCGGCACCAGGACGGCGGGCTGGACCCCGGACGGCGACCTGCTCGCTGTCAGCGGCACCGGTGCCGCGTTCGAGCGGTTCACCTCGGCGTACGTGATCCCGCGGGCCGGCGGGGCGCCGCGCCGCCAGCCCTTCGGCCCGGTCGCCGACCTGGCCGCGGACGCGGCCGCTGTGGTCCTGCTGAACGGCACCTGGGGGCGTGATCCCGCGTACTGGAAGCGGTACCGGGGCGGCACCGCCGGGCGGCTGTGGTCCGGCACGCCCGGGCTGACGGCGCCGGGAGGCCGGTCGGGGCCGGCTGGCCGGGGAAGCTCTGCCGGGGAGCCTCGCTTCACCCGGGTGCTGGCGGGCCTCGGCGGCCAGTTCGCGTCCCCGATGCTGGCCGGTGGCCGGCTGGTGTTCCTCTCCGATCACGAGGGGACCGGCAACGTGTACTCCTGCCAGCTGGATGGCAGCGACCTGCTGCGCCATACCGATCACGATGGCTTCTACGCCCGCAACGCCAGCACCGACGGGCGCCGGGTGGTCTACCAGTGCGCGGGGGAACTGTGGGTCCTCGACGACCTGACCGCCGGGAGCCAGCCCCGGCCGCTTGCGGTCACGCTCGGCTCGCCCGCCACCGGGCTGGCCCCGCGCCTGGTCTCGGCCGCTGCCGAGCTCGGCGACCTGTCCTGCGACGAGACTGGCCGTGCCAGCGCGGTGGAGGTCAGCGGCACGGTGCACTGGCTCACCCACCGGGACGGCCCCGCCCGCGCGCTGGCCGTTGGCCCCGGCGCCCGGGCCCGGCTGCCGCGGGTGCTCGGCCGCAGCCAGGTGGCCTGGGTGACTGATGCGGCGGGGCCGGACGCGGTGGAGATCGCCCCGGCCGACGGCGCCGGGGAGCGGCGGCGGCTGGGGTCTGGCGAGCTTGGCCGGGTCAGCAGCATGGCGGCGGCCCCGGATGGCAGCGTGCTGGCGGTGGCGGCCAGGGACGGGCGGCTGCACCTGCTGGCGGCCGCGACCGGCCGGGTGACGCTGCTGGCCCGGTCGGAGGACGGGCCGGTGACAGGGCTGGCCTTTTCCCCGGACTCGGCCTGGCTCGCCTGGGCGCAGCCGTGCCCGGGGCCGCTCAGCCAGATCCGGCTGGCCCGGCTGGCCGGACCGGTGCCGTCCTGGGGGGACGACCCCCCTGGAACCCCCCGCCCGGTGCCGTCCGGGGGGGACGGCCCCCCTGGAACCCCCCGCCCGGCGCCTGCCCCGGAGGACGGCCCGCCCGGCCCGTCAGGGCCGGAGGTCATCAACGTCACCGACGGCCGGTTCACCGACTACGAGCCGGTCTTCACCCGCGACGGGAAGCACCTGGCGTTCCTGTCCCGGCGCAGTTTCGACCCGGTGTACGACGCGCACTCGTTCGACATGGGCTTCCCGAACGGCTGCCGCCCGTTCCTGGTGCCGCTGGCCGCGGCCAGCCCGTCGCCGTTCGGCCCGCTGCCCGAGGGCAGGGCAGTCGGCGAGGAGCCGGGGGAGGAGGACGGCAAGGACGGCGTGGGCGGTGCCCGGCCCGCCGGCCCCCCGGCGGCGGGCGGCGCTCCCGCTCCGGCCGGGGACCGTGAGCCCACGGCGGCGGCGGAGGAGAAGGGCGGGAGCAATCCGGCCGCCGTGGTGGTGGACGCGGCCGCGATATCCGAACGGGTGGTCCCGCTCCCGGTGCCGGAATCGCTGTATTCGTCGCTGCACCCGGTGTCCGGCGGGCTGGCCTGGCTGCGGGAGGCCGTTACCGGCGTGCTGGGCGAGAGCCAGGCCGACCCGGACGACGACGCTCCCCGCCCGGTGCTGGAGCGGTTCGATCTGGCCAAGCGCGAGTGCACCGAGCTGGCGAGCGGGGCCGACTGGTTCGCTGCCAGCGGCGACGGCAAGCTCCTGGTGATCAGGGACCAGGACGAGCTGCGGGTCGTCCCGTCGGGGCGGAAGGACGACTCCGACGGGACGGCCGTCAAGGTGGACCTGTCCAGGGCGCGGTTCCTGGCCGACCCGGCCGCCCAGCGCCGTCATGCGTTCGGCGAGGCCGGGCGGTTCATGCGGCACGACTTCTGGGTGCCGGACATGGCCGACGTGGACTGGGACGCGGTGCTTGACACCTACCGGCCGCTGCTGGACCGGCTGGCCACCGCCGACGACTTCGCCGATCTGCTCTTCGAGGTCTTCGGCGAGATCGGCTCCTCGCATGCGTACGTGAGCCCAGCGAGCAGGGACGACAGCGATGCGCCTCAGGTCGGGCACCTCGGCGCGGACCTGGCGCAGGCGCCCGACGGGAGCTGGCGGGTCGCCCGGGTGCTGCCGGGGGAGTCGTCCGACCCGCGCGCCCGCTCCCCGCTGGCCGCGCCCGGCGCGGGCATCGAGCCCGGCGCCACGCTGCTGGCGGTGGACGGGCAGCCGGTGGATCCGGCCACCGGCCCCGGCCCGCTGCTGGTCGGGGCCGGTGGCAAGCCGGTGGAGCTTACCGTCGCGGCCGACGGCCGCGAGCCGCGCCGGGTTGTCGTCACCCCGCTGACCAGCGATCGCCGGCTGCGCTACCAGGACTGGGTAGCCGCCAACCGGCGGCGGGTGCGGGAGCTGTCCGGCGGCCGGGCGGGCTACCTGCACGTGCCGGACATGATGGGGGAAGGGTGGGCGCACTTCCACCGTGATCTCCGGACCGAGATGACCCGCGACACGCTGATCGTGGACGTCCGGCAGAACCGGGGCGGCCATGTGTCCGAGCTCGTGGTGGAGAAGCTGGCCCGCCGCATCATGGGCTGGGACATGGGGCGCAATATGCGGCCGCTGACCTACCCGCGGGACGCGCCGCGCGGGCCCGTGGTCGCGCTGACCGACGAGTTCGCCGGGTCGGACGGCGACATGGTGACCGCCGCCATCCGCATCCTCGGGCTCGGCCCGGTGGTGGGCGCCCGCACCTGGGGCGGGGTCATCGGCATCGACGGGTTTTACCAGCTCGTGGACGGGACCGGGGTGACCGTGCCCCGGTATGCGATCTGGCTGCAGGGCTACGGCTGGGGGGTGGAGAACCACGGCGTCGACCCGGACGTCGAGGTCATCATCAGCCCGGCGGAAGCGGCCAGCGGGCAGGATCCGCAGCTGGCGACGGCGGTCCGGCTGGCGCTGGAGGCCCTGGAAACCAGGCCCGCGGCGACGCCGCCGGACAGGTCCACCCGGCCGTCCAGGCGCCCGGGCCAGCTCCCGCCGCGCTCCGGGCCGCGGTGACGCTGATCCTCTGCCCCACGCTGGGGATGGAACTGCCCGATCGCGGTTGAACATCGCGGCACGCGATCCGGCTGGCGGACACGCAACCGACAGCCAAGGTTCCGGTGCTGATCACACGGGCGACGGCAGCCGTTGGGCCTGGCCGTGATGACTGGGAAACGAGTCACCGGGCGCACGCCCGTGATCAGTCTCGCCCACCGGAAAGGACACTGCTCATGCCCTCTCCCCTGACCATCCTGCGGCGGTTAATGCTGCCGGCGTCGCTGGCGGCAGCGTCGGCCGTGGGCTTACTGCCCGGCGTGGCCTCGGCCGGCACGCCCGGCATGCCGGCCAGCACGGCTGCCACTCCGGCCAGCGCGGGCCCGAGCGCGGCTCACCCGTGCGGCGCGAGCCCGGCCGCTGCCGCTCCGGCGCATTACGCTCACGTGATCTGGATCATCATGGAGAACAAGAGCCTCTCGCAGGTACTGGGGTCGCCCGACTCGCCATTCCTGAACCAGCTCGGCAACCAGTGCGGCATCGCCACGAACGACACCGCCATCTCGCACCCCAGCCTGCCCAACTACATCGCGATGACCTCGGGCAGCCCGCAGGGAATCACCGACGATGCCAGCCCGTCGGCGCACCCGCTCGCGGTGCCGAGCATCTTCTCCCAGCTCGGCGGCGGCTGGCGGGGCCTGGACGAGTCCATGAAGTCCAACTGCGAGCAGGCCAATGACGGCCTTTACGCGGTCCGTCACAACCCCGCGGCGTACTACACCAACATCCGCACCGTGTGCGACCAGCGGGACATACCGCTCACCAGCAGCTCCAACCTGACCACCGACCTGAGCGCCAGGTTCACGTTCATCACCCCGGACGTCTGCGACGACGAGCACGACAACTGCGCGGGCGGCGGGGCGGCTGGCGAGCTTCGCACCGGAGACGCCTTCCTGGCCAGCTTCGTGCCGAAGGTGCTCAGCAGCCCCGAGTACACCTCCGGCACGACCGCCGTCTTCATCACCTTCGACGAGGGCGAGGACGCCACGAACAAGGTGTTCACCGTGGTGGTCGCCCCGACCGTGACCCCGGGGACGGTCTCGGCCCAGTCCTTCTCGCACTTCTCGATGCTGCGCACCACCGAGGAGATGCTGCACCTGCCGCTCATCGCCGGCGCGCAGACGGCGGCCAGCATGCGCCAGGCCTTCGGGATCTGAGCGCTCACGGGCACGGCGCGGGCGCTGCCGCCCGCGCCGTGCCCGGCGGCTCTACAGCGGGGACTGGTAGCCGCCGATCCAGTGGGTCTGCAGCCAGCTGAGGGCAGCGGTCCAGGCCCCGCTCACCTCCAGCACGCCGACCACGACCAGCAGCGCCCCGCCGATCCTGGTGATGGCCCGGGCATGCCGCCGGGCGAACGCCAGCGCGGCCATGCCGCGCTGGAAGGCCAGCGCAACGATGAGGAACGGCACCCCCAGCCCGATCCCGTAGGCGAACATGAGCACGGCACCGCGGGCCGCCGTGCCCGAGGTGAAGGCCAGCGACATCACCACGGTGAGCGTGGGGCCGATGCAGGGGCTCCAGCTGAGCCCGAACAGCACGCCGAGCACCGGTGCGCCGGCCAGCCCGGCACGCGGGCGGATCGAGGGCCGCATGATCCGCCCGGCAATGGGGAAACGGTCGAATGCCCCGGCGAACAGCAGCCCGAGCACGATGGTGAGGGCGCCGAGGATCTGCGTCAGCCCGGCGCTGTGAGTCCGCAGGAGTGAGCCGAGCCCGCCGAACGCCACTCCTTCGGTGGCGAAGACCACAGAGAAGCCGAGCACGAAGAGGGCCACGCCTGCCAGCGTGCGGTGCCTGGCCGGGCTGGCAGCAGCCGCGCGGCCGTCAGCCAGTACCGCGGTGCCGACGCCGCCCGCCCCGCCACCGGCAGCACCGCCTGCCCCGCCAGCGCCCCCGGCCCCCGCGGCGCTGGCAGCCGCTGAAGCGGCAGGGGCGGCGGTCCCGTCCCCGCCGGCGGGCCCGCGCCGCTGCGCGTCCACCCCGGACATGCCGGTCACGTACGACAGGTAACCGGGTACCAGCGGCAGCACGCACGGTGAGAGGAACGTCACCGCGCCTGCCGCGGCCGCCACCGGAACCGCGAGCAGCAGCGGCCCCGACAGCACGAGATGACCGACGCTCACATGGTCACCTCCGCTGGCTATGCCGTTCGGCCCAAATTTATCCGCCGCCACGCCGGACTGCTCACCTTCTGTGACGGCCGCGACATACGCAACACGCCGCAAGGTGCCAGCGTTCCCGCTGGCCCCAACCTATCCCGCCCCGCCTGCGGCGGCCCGGCTGGCACCACCGGGCACCGGCGCCGGGTGCGCGGGGCTCCCTGCGCTGCACATTGCCTCGAGGGCTGACCGCGGGTTACTGTTCGAATCGGTTTCATATTGTTGAATTCCGAGGTGGAGCCATGCGCGGTCGGCCGTTAGTCACCCTGCTGGCGGCGGTTGCCGCCGTAGCCGCGCTGCTGCTGGTAGCGGGCGCCCAGCCAGCCAGGACAGCGGCGGCGGGCACCCGCGCCGCCGGGGCGCCTTGGCCGGCTCAGCCGCCCCGGCCAGCGAACGGGCTGCTCGGAGCGACCAGGGAGGCCGCCGGGCCGGCCCCGGGCCCGAGCATCAACTGGGCGCTGTCCGGCCAGGCCGGCGCGGACTCATCAGGGTCGGGCGACCCGGCGGCCAGCGCGATCGACGGCGACGCGGGCACCAACTGGTGCCCGGATTCCTGGACCGG
>JAIRTY010000589.1 GCA_031254715.1 Nocardiopsaceae bacterium
CGGCTGGACCCCCGCCGGCTGGACCCCGGCAGGCTGGACCCCCGCAGGCCCGACTCCCGCCGGCCGGACTCCCGCAGGCCGGGCCCCTCCCGGCCCGGTCCCGCCGGGCTCAGCGCCGGGCTGGAGGCCGCCGTGCGGGAGGCCGCGCAACTCGGCGAGACCGTCGAGGGTCTCCTGCACCGGCATCTCCTCCAGCAGGGTGACGAAGTGGATCGCGGTCTGCGGGGAGGCGATGACGCCCTGCACCGTGTCCGCATGCCCGCGGATCGGGCCCACCCTGGCCAGTCCGGAGATCTCCCCGGCGACGTTGAGGAACTGGCCGATGCGGCCGGTCGGGGGCGCGTCAAGCACCACCGCCTGGTACTTGAACCGGCTGCCCGCCTTCCGCCGGGCGGCCTCGGCGGCCTTCCCGGTCAGCAGCACGTCCCGCAGCCCGGGGGCGATCGTGGTGGCGAAATCCACCACCCCCAGCCGGGTGAGCGCCCGGCCGGCGTGGCGGAGGTTGTAGAACATCTCCAGGTACTCGATCAGCGCCGACTCCGGGTCGGCGGCCAGCGCGGACACGTCGCCGCCGGGCACGCCCGGCGCGCCGGGCGCCACCGCCACCTTCCGCTCCTCGTACGGCAGCGGCGGCCGGTCGAACAGCTGCGCGATCCCCTGGCGGCCCTCCACCTCCATGAGCAGCACGGTGCCGCCGTCGGCCGCCAGCGCGAGCGCGAGCGCGGCGGCCACGGTCGTCTTGCCGGTGCCGCCCTTGCCGGTGACGACGTGCAGCCGCACGCCTTCCCAGTCGGTGTCCCGAGCCGTCACGAGAAGGAGGTTATCTCCGGTTGGGCCCCCCGGCGTCATCCGCGACGGAGGGTGCCGGCCGCACCCGGGTGGCTTCTCGCGCGAACGGCACTAGGCTGGGCACAAACCGCATGGCGCGGCCGGAAGGAGATGTTCCCCAATGGCTGCCCTCATTGTGATCCTGGTCATCGTCGTCCTCGCCGGGCTGATCACGACCGGCAGGTCGCTGCGCGTGGTCCAGCAGTTCGAGCAGGGCATCGTGTTCCGGTTCGGGCGGGTGCTGCCCGGTGTCCGCGGCCCCGGGCTGACGGCCATCAACCCGTTCACCGACCGGCTGCAAAAAGTCAACATGCAGATCATCGCCATGGGGGTGCCGGCCCAGGAGGGCATCACCAGGGACAACGTCAGCGTTCGGGTGGACGCCGTCGTGTACTTCCGGGTGGTCGACCCGATCAAGGCCGTCGTCAACGTGCAGAACTACATGTTCGCGGTGTCCCAGCAGGCGCAGACGTCGCTGCGGTCCATCATCGGGCAGTCGGAGATGGACCAGCTGCTCGCCGAGCGGGACACGGTGAACAGGGAGCTGCGCCGGATCATCGACGAGCCGACCGAGGGACCGTGGGGCATCCGGGTTGAGCGGGTCGAGATCAAGGACGTGAACCTGCCCGAGGGCATGAAGCGGTCCATGTCCCGGCAGGCGGAGGCCGAGCGCGAGCGGCGGGCCAGGATCATCACCGCGGACGGCGAGTACCAGGCGTCCAAGCGGCTGGCCGCGGCCGCGAACGTGATGGCACGCGACCCGGCCGCGCTGCAGCTGCGGCTGCTGCAGACCGTGGTCGAGGTCGCCTCCGAGCGCAACAGCACCCTGGTCATGCCCATCCCGGTGGAGCTGCTGCGGTTCTTCGAGCGGATGGCGCCGCCCGGAGAGCAGGAGGAGGCGGTCCCGCCCCCGCCGGTGGACACCGGCGACCAGGAGGTTGCCCAGGCCGAGGCGGCGATCAGCAAGGCCCCGATCCCGGCCGCAGGCGGACCGGCCGCCAGCCCCGGCATCCCCCCGGCCACGGTGCCGGAGCTGGACGAGTCCGCCGCGCCGCTGCCCGACGAGTCCGCCCCGCGCGGGGACGGCTCCGCCGCGGACGGTGACGAGCCAGCCCCGCGGGCCGCGAAAAAGACCGATTAGACCGAACGGCCGCCGTCTCCCGTCCAGTCCTACCCCGCGTACGCGCCGGTGCGTCTGCGTCTAGGGTGGCGCCATGCAGAAATGGGAGTACGCGACCGTCCCGCTGCTCGTCCACGCCACCAAGCAGATCCTCGACAACTGGGGCGACGACGGCTGGGAACTGGTGGCCCTGGTGCCGGGCCCGAACGCGGAGCAGCTTGTCGCCTACCTGAAGAGGCCGAAGGAATGAGCATGACGCCCGAGGAGAAGCTGGCCGAGCTGGGGCTGGCGCTGCCGCCGGTGCCCGCGCCGGCGGCAGCCTATGTGCCCGCGCTCCGGACCGGCAACTACGTGTACACCGCCGGGCAGGTGCCGCTGGTGGCCGGGAAGCTGCCGCTGACCGGCAAGGTGGGCGCGGAGGTGAGCCTGGAGGACGCGGCCGGGCTGGCGCGGACCTGCGCGCTGAACGCGCTGGCCGCGGTGGCGTCGGTGACCGGCGGCCTGGCGGCGGTCGTCCGGATCGTCAAGGTCACCGGGTTCGTCGCCAGCGACCCCGGCTTCACCGGGCAGGCCCAGGTGATCAACGGCGCCAGCGAGCTGCTGCAAGACGTGTTCGGTGAGGCCGGCAAGCACGCTCGCAGCGCCGTCGGCATGGCCGTGCTGCCGCTCGACTCGCCGGTCGAGGTCGAGCTGATCGCCGAGGTCAGTGGCTGAGACCCCGGCGCCGGGGGCCGCCATCCGGCTCCCGGACAGTTTCGGGGCGCGGGCGGACGACGTGCTGTCAGGCCGGCTCCAGCCAGCTGCGCCGCGCGACGCCGCCACGGTGATGCTGCTGCGCACTTCCCCTGATGCCGGCGAGCCCGGCGGGCCCGCTGGTGCCGGCCGCGGAGCGGCCGGCGCTGCTGGCGGGCCCGGCGGGCCTGCGGGCGGTGACTCCGGGCTTGAGGTGTACCTGCTGCGGCGGCAGCCGACGATGGCGTTCGCCCCGGGCGCGGTGGTGTTCCCCGGCGGCTCGGTCGACCCCCGCGACGCCGACAGCGAGCTGAGCTGGGCGGGGCCGGACCCGGCCGAGTGGGGCCGCCTGCTCGGCGCGCCGCCTCAGCTCGCGCGGGCGCTGGTGTGCGCGGCGGTGCGGGAGACGTTCGAGGAGTCGGGCGTGCTGCTGGCCGGGCCGGACACCGGCTCGATCGTGGCCGACACCAGGGACGGGGATTGGGAGGCTGACCGGCAGGCGCTGCTGGACCGGTCGCTGTCGCTGGCCGGCCTGCTCGCGCGGCGGCGGCTGGTGCTCCGGTCGGATCTGCTGCGGCCCTGGGCACGGTGGATCACCCCGGTGACCGAGGAACGCCGCTACGACACCAGGTTCTTCGCGGCCGAGCTGCCCCACGGGCAGCTGACCAGGGACGTCGGCGGCGAGGCCGACCGGGTGGCGTGGCTGGCGCCGGCGACTGCGCTCGCCGCCGCCCGCCGCCATGAGATCTTCCTGCTGCCGCCGACCGCGGTGTCCCTGGGCGAGCTGGCCGCCTGCCATGGACTCGACGCCGCGCTGGCGGCCCGGCGGCGGATCGCCCCGCTGATGCCGGAGGTGACCGTGGCCAACGGCGCGGTCTGGCTCACGGTCCCCGCCGACGTGGAGTACCCGCTTTGACAGCCCAGGCCGACGGCATCGACGGGTCGGGGACCGGGCGGGCCCGGTGCGTGCTCGCGCCCAACCCGTCCCCGATGACCCTGGACGGCACCAACACCTGGCTGATCGCCGAGCCGGGATCCGCCGCGGCGGCCGTGGTGGACCCCGGGCCCGACGACGAAGGCCACCTGCGCCGGGTGGCCGATGCCGCCGGGGCGGCCGGGCAGCGGGTGGCACGGATCCTGCTCACCCACGGGCACTCCGACCACGCCGCGGGCGCCGCCCGGCTGGCGGAACTGACCGGGGCGCCGGTGCTGGCCGCCGACCCAGGGCTGCGGCTCGGGGGCGAGGGCCTGGCCCCCGGGGACGTGCTGACCGTGGCCGGCTGCGAGATCCGGGTGATCGCCACCCCTGGCCACACGGCGGACTCGGTGTCGCTGCTGGTGCCGGCCGACGGTGCCCTGCTCACCGGCGACACCGTGCTCGGCCGGGGCACGACGGTGATCGCGCGGGACGGCAACCTGGGGCAGTACCTGGAAACCCTCGGCCGGCTGCGGGCGCTGGCCGACTCCGGGCAGCTCGCCGTGCTGCTGCCGGGCCACGGGCCGCTGCTGCCGGACCCGGCCGGCACGCTGGACTTCTACCTGGCCCACCGCCGCGAGCGGCTGGCGGAGGTGGAGGCCGCGCTGGCCGCCGGCGACCGCACTCCGGCCGAGATCGTCGCCCGTGTCTACGCCGACGTGGACCGCTCGCTGTGGCGGTTCGCTGAGTGGTCGGTCCGGGCCCAGCTCGACTACCTGCGCGACCGGGGCGGCCTCCCGCCCGGTGTCAAGTACTAGCGGGCGCGCTTGGCCAGCCGCTCGGGGTCGTAGATCAGCACCGACTTGGCTGACAGCTGCAGCCAGCCGCGGGCGGCGAAATCCGCCAGCGCCTTGTTCACGGTCTCGCGCGAGGCCCCGACCAGCTGGGCCAGTTCCTCCTGGGTGAGGTCGTGGTGAACGTGCAGGCCGTCGTCGCGCTGCTCGCCGAACCGGTCGGCCAGGTTGAGCAGGGCCTTGGCCACCCGTCCCGGCACGTCGGTGAACACCAGGTCCGCCGCCACGTCGTTGGCGCGCCGCAGCCGCTGCGCCAGCGCCTGCAGCAGGTGCAGGCCCACGTCGGGTCGGCCGGTGAGCCAGGTCCGCAGCCACTCGTGCGGCAGCGCCGCCAGCCGGGAGTCGGTGATCGCGACCGCGCTGGCCGTCCGCGGGCGCGGGTCGAACAGCGACAGCTCCCCGAACATCTCGCCGGGGCCGAGCACGGCGAGCAGGTTCTCCCTGCCGTCCGGCGCCGCGCGGGTCAGCTTGATCTTGCCGTCGAGTATGACGTAGAGCCGGTCCCCCTCGTCCCCCTCGCTGAACAGCCGGTCCCCCCGGGCGAGCTGGGCGTCGATCGCCCCGGCCCGCAGTGCTCGCGCGCCCTCGTCGTCAAGCGCCTCGAACAGCGGCGCCTGGTTGAGCACGTTCTCCGCGGGATCCACGGATTCCTCCTCGGGCTCTCCGTCTGGCCAGGAACGCGCACCTCCCTGGCCGCCTGCCAGCAGGGGCTGACGGCTGCGGTCGCCGGCCGTGATCATCATCCCCAGATTACGCTCTGGTTACGTATGTCCGGTACCTGAAGATCAGCGTTGCGGCAGGTCAGTCCGCTGCGGTCACGGCGGCCCGGTAGCGGCAGGCGTCGATCTCGGCCTCCGCGTCCGTCCGGCCTGCCCAGCGCGCCCCCTCCACCTGCTTGCCGGGCTCCAGTGCCTTGTACACCTCGAAGAAGTGCTGGATCTCCAGCCGGTCAAACTCCGGCACGTCCTCGATGTCCTGCAGGTGCCCGACCCTGGGGTCGGTGGCCGGGACGCACAGCACCTTGTCGTCAGAGCCCATCTCGTCCCGCATCCTGAACATCCCGATCGCCCGGCAGCCGATGACGCAGCCGGGGAACGTCGGCTCCTCCACCAGCACCAGCGCGTCCAGCGGGTCGCCGTCGTCGGCGAGGGTGCCCTCGATGAACCCGTAGTCGGACGGGTACCGGGTGGACGTGAACAGCATCCGGTCCAGCCGGATCCGGCCGGTCTCGTGGTCCATCTCGTACTTGTTGCGCTGGCCCCTGGGGATCTCTACCACCACGTCGAAGTCCACGTGTCGCTCCCTGTGCCGGATAATGATTGACTTCCCCTGCGACGGGTTCTGCGGAAGTCCCCTCGCCTGGGCTGTCTTGCCCGGATGCGTGGCACGGCATCCGCTCTAAGCATCTCGTGAGGGGACTCAAGGTGGCGAACCGGCTCCGGGTCACCGTCATCGCCGCCCTCGCGCTGCTCAACGTCGTCACGCTCGGGGCGGGGGTGGCGGTCGCGAGCCTGCTCCCGGCCCGGCTCGCGCTGTGGCAGGTGGCGCGGGTAGCCCAGGCGCCGCTGGCCCGGCAGCAGCCGGCGCTCGCCCCGCCCGCGGCCCATGCCGCGCCGCCCGACGGCCGCGGCCTGGCCGCGGCGCTGGGAAAGCTGGCGGGCTCGCGGGCGCTCGGCAAGCGTCTCGGGATCGCCGTCACCGACATCGGCTCCGGCTCGGTGCTCTACTCGCGCGACGGCGGCTCGCCCGCCGTGCCCGCTTCCAGCCAGAAGCTGGTCACCGCCGCCGCCGCGCTGGCCGCGCTCGGTCCCTCCGCGCGGTTCACCACCCGGGTTGTCCGCGGGCAGGGCGATTCGCTCATCCTGGCCGGGGGCGGGGACCCGACCCTGGCGGCGGGCCATCCGCCGGCCTCCGACTACCCCCGGCCGGCCACGCTGGCCTCGCTCGCGAAGGCCACCGCGCACTGGTTGCGGTCACACCACCGGACCACGGTCCGGCTGGGCTACGATGGATCGCGGTTCACCGGCCCGGCCATTGCGCCCGGCTGGACCGGCAGCTACATCACCACCGGGAACGTCACCCCGATCGCCGCGCTGGAGGTGGATCAGGGACGGCTGACGGCCTCCGGCAAGCCGCAGGACGCCGACATCCCCGGCAACTTCCGGGCCCGGTCCACAGCCCCGGCTGCGGACGCCGCCCGTTCGTTCTCAGCGTTCCTGGCGGCCGATGGGATCACGGTCACCGGAACACCGGCGCCGGCGCGCGCGCCCGCGAAGGCGGCCAGGGTGGCGGCCGTCCGGTCACCGGAACTGGCGGCGATCGTGGCCTGGATGCTGCGCGAGAGCAACAACGTGATCGCGGAGGACCTGGCCCGCCAGGTGGCGCTGCGGCTGCACTACCCGGCCTCGTTCAGCGGCGGGGCGGCCGCGGTCACCGCGCAGCTGCGGCGGCTCGGCGTCACCTCCGGCCTGGACCTGGTGGACGGGAGCGGCCTGTCGCCGCGCAATCGCATCACCCCGGAAGCGCTGGCCCGGGTGATCACGATGGCGGCCCAGCCCGCCCGGCCCGGCCGGTCCGGGCTGCGGCCGATCATCGCCGGGCTGCCGGTGGCCGGCTTCTCGGGCACGCTCGCGCCGGGCCAGGGCCTGTTCGGCGGCTTCGGGCCCGCCGCGCTGGGCACGGTGCGGGCCAAGACCGGCAACCTGACCACGGTGGCCAGCCTGACCGGGATCGCGGTGGCCCGCAGCGGCGAGCTGCTCGGCTTCGCGTTCATGGCCGACAAGATTCCCTCCGGCGGTCTCGGCGGCGCCACCACCGCACTGGACCGGCTGGCGACCGCCCTGGCCGGCTGCGGCTGCAGCTGACCGGTACGGTCACCACGTACGGTGGAGGGGTGAGCAGCAGCGGGCAGATGATCGACTGGGACGTTGCCGTGTCCACCGGGGTCCGGTGGGTGCGGCCTGGACCCCAGGTCAGCCTGGCGGAGGCCAGGGGCGTGGTGGCGGAGCTGCGGGAGCTGGCGGGCACGGTCGCCGGCCCGGTCAGGGACGTCACCGGGATGGCCGGCGCCGATGACATCGGGCAGGTCGCCGTGGTGGACAGGCCCGGCTGGATCCGGGCCAACATCGACGGGTTCCGGGTGGTGCTGGACCCGCTCGCTGAGCACCTGCGCGAGCGCGGCCGGGCGCCCGACCCCGGGTCGGTGGTCGCCTCGGTCGGGTCCCGGATCACCGGCATGCAGGCCGGCCTGATCCTGGCCTACCTGGCCGGCCGGGTGCTTGGGCAGTACGAGCTGTTCCTGCCGCCCGACCCGGCGGCGCCGGACGGGGCCGCGCCCGCCGGGCGGCTCACCCTGGTCGCTCCCAACATCGTGCTGGTGGAGCGGGAGCTCGGGGTCAACCCGCACGACTTCCGGCGCTGGGTGTGCCTGCACGAGGAGACCCACCGGGCGCAGTTCACCTCGGTCGGCTGGCTGCGGGGCTACGTCCAGGAGCAGATGACCGAGTTCCTGCTCGCGTCCGACCTGGATCCGGCCACGATCCTGGAGCGGCTGCGGTCGGCCGCCGAGGCCGTGGGCCAGGCGGTGCGCGGCGCGGACGGTGAGGCCGACAGCCTCATCGAGGCGATCCAGACCCCGCGCCAGCGGGAGATCCTCGACCGGCTGACGTGCGTCATGACCCTGGTGGAGGGGCACGGCGACTACGTGATGGACGCCGTGGGGCCGAGCGTGGTGCCGTCGGTGGCCGAGATCAGGGCCAAGTTCAACGCGCGCCGCAGCGCCTCCGGGCGGATGGAGCAGGCGATCAGGCGCATCCTCGGCATCGACCTGAAGATGAAGCAGTACGCGCAGGGGTCGCGATTCGTCCGGACGGTGGTGGACGAGGCCGGGATGGCCGCGTTCAACCGGATCTGGACCTCCCCGCAGACCCTGCCGACCAAGGAGGAGCTGGCCGAGCCCGGCCGCTGGCTGCAGCGGGTGGCAGGCAGCGGCGCCCTGCCCGCCGGCGGCTGAGGCGCAACGCTCCCTGCGTGGTGATGACGTGATGGTGGCGGGCAGGCGGTAGCCATGGGACCGCACCCGGCGGTGGCAGAGGTCCGGCTGGCGGTCCGCCGTGGCCTGGCGGATCTCCCGCCGGGCTCGCTGGTGCTGGCGGCCTGCTCGGGCGGGCCCGACTCACTGTGCCTGGCAGCGGCGCTGGCCTGGCAGGCGCCGCGGCTCGGCCTGCGGGCCGGCGCGATCACCGTGGACCACGGCCTCCAGCCCGGCTCGGCGGAGGTGGCCCGCCGGGCGGCCGCCGCGCTGCGCGGGCTCGGGCTCGACAGA
>JAIRTY010000675.1 GCA_031254715.1 Nocardiopsaceae bacterium
CTGTACGGGGCGGTCACCGAGTCCGCGAACTTCCTGCTGCTCACCGCCTACCGGACCGCGCCCTGGGTGGCCGTATTCTTCCGCGCCCGGGTGCTGCGGCGGGCCCGGGACCTGGAGCAGATCATGTTCGACCGGAGTCACACCAACTGGGCGGGGCCGGTGGCGATGGCGGCCGGGATGGGGCTGTCAATCTGGCTGTTCTCCAACCAGACCGAGTACGTGGGGCTGGTGCCCGCGCACGTGCCCGCGGTCGGCGACATCACGTTCGAGGCGGGCTTCTTCATCACCGCGGTGATCTACCTGACCTGGCACGCGCTGGCCAGGCGGGGCTCCGGCGCCGTCAGGCCGGCCCGGTAACCACCGGCTCCTCAGCTTCCTCCTGCCCCCGCGGGAGGAAGATCGCGAACACCGCCGGCCGCGGCCGCACCAGCACCACCTTGCCGCCGTCCGCCTCAGCCACGCTGCGGGCGAGCGCCAGGCCGAGCCCGGTGCCGCCCGGCTCGCCGCTGACGGTCCGCTCGAAGATCCGCGCCGCCAGCTCGGCCGGCACGCCCCTGCCCTGGTCGCGCACCTCCACCACCACGGACTTGGGGGTGCGCGAGGTCCGGATGGTGACCGTTCCCCCGCCGTGGACCAGCGCGTTGTCGAGCAGGGTCGCGACCACCTGGGCCAGGTTGCCGCGGGTGGCGTAGGCGCGCAGGCCCTTCTCGCCCGCCAGCTCGAGCTTGCGGTTCCGCCGCCGGAACGCCGGGTCCCACTCCACCACCTGCTGCGCCACCACGTCGTCGATGCAGCTCAGCTCGGGTACGCTGCCGCTTGACCGGCGGCTGCGCCCCAGCAGCTGGCTGACCACCTCGGCCAGCCGCTCGGTCTGCCCCAGCGCCGCCGCGCCTTCCTCCCGCACCACGTCCGGCTCGTCGGCGGCGGCCAGCATCTCCTCCAGCCGCATGGACAGCGCGGTGAGCGGCGTGCGCAGCTGGTGCGAGGCGTCGGCGGCGAACTCCCGTTCCGCCGCCAGCAGGTCGGTGATCCGCTGGGCGGAACCGTCCAGCCCCTCCGCTACCTGGTCCAGCTCAGGCACACCGTACCTGCGCCCGAGCGGCCGGGCGTCGCCGGAACCCAGCCGTTCCGCTGCGTAGGCGAGTTCTTCCATGGGCCGGGTGAGGCGGCGCGCCTGGAGCACGGCGAGCAGCACCGCCACCGAGACGGCCACCACCGCCAGCGAGCCGATCAGCGCGAGGGCGTTGGTCACCCCGGCATCCGCGACCGCGTCATCCGCCTCCACGGTCACGGAGAAATTCCTGGTGGCCGCGCTCGCCTGGATCGAGCGGCTGGCGGGGAGCCGCTGGCCGAACGAGATCGGCTGGTGGCGGGTGGACTTGATGCTGATGTACCGGTCGGGCAGCGACCGGGCGGCGTTGACAACGTCACTCAGGTTGGTCGGCAGCCGGGCGTCGTGCCGGCCCTGGAGCGTCCTGGCCACCGTGGTGGCGTCGCGCTGCACCTGCTGCCTGGCCGCGTTGACCTGGAGGCGGCTCTCGACGATCGCGAGCGGGATCCCGAACAGCAGGACCGCGGTCACCGCGACCGAGAGCGTGGCCAGCAGCAGCCGCCGCCGCATTGCGTCAGCTGCCCCGCTCGAACCGGAAGCCCACGCCCCGGACGGTGGTGATGAAACGAGGGCTGTGGGCGTCGTCGCCGAGCTTGCGCCGCAGCCAGGAGATGTGCATGTCCAGGGTCTTGGTCGAGCCCCACCACTTGCTGTCCCACACCTCGCGCATGATCTGCTCCCTGGTCACCACCTTCCCGGCCTCGGTCACGAGGACGCTGAGCAGGTCGAACTCCTTGGTGGTCAGCTCCAGCTCGGTTTCACCGACCCAGGCCCGCCGGGCGTCGGAGTCGACCCGCACCCCCTGGGCGACGCTCGTCTCCGGGGCGCCCCGCCGGAGCAGGGCACGCACCCGGGCGAGCAGCTCGGCCAGCCGGAACGGCTTGGTGACGTAGTCGTCGGCGCCCGCGTCCAGGCCGATCACGGTGTCGACCTCGTCCACCCGGGCGGTGAGGATCAGTACCGGGATGGACATGCCTTCCGACCGCAGTCGGCGACAGACCTCCAGCCCGTCCAGCCTGGGCAGGCCCAGGTCGAGGACGAGCAGGTCGATGCCGCCGCACTGGGCGGCTTCCAGAGTGCCGGGCCCGTCGCTCGTGACGTCAACGTCGTAGCCTTCGCGGCGAAGCGCGCGCGCGAGCGGATCCGCGATCGAGGAGTCATCCTCAGCGAGAAGAACGCTGGTCATGCTCAGAATGGTATTGCGGCTGGCAAGTCTTTCCCCTGCGCAACCCTCCAACAGGTGACGATTAGCTGCTGGATGCTCACGCACGGGGGGCTTCCCGGCGCGCCCAGAGGGCAGGTCAGACCGGGGTGATGCCGTGCCGGCGGCGCGAGAACGAGCGGTCCTTCCCGGCCGCAGCGGCGAACCGGCGGATCAGCTCGCCCCGCAGCCCGGCCGGCTCCACCACGTCGTCGGCGACCAGCTCGCCGGCCAGCCGCAGCACGTCGATGTCCCGCTCGTACTCCTCCCGGAGCCGCTTCGTCTCCGCCTCCCGCTCGGCCGGGTCCTCGATGGCCGCGAGCTTGTTGTAGTACACGGCGTTGACGGCCGCGTCAGCGCCCATCACCGCGATCTTGGCGGTCGGCAGGGCCAGCGTCGCGTCCGGCTCGAAACCTGGCCCGGCCATCGCATACAGGCCGGCGCCGTACGCCTTGCGCACCACCACGCAGATCTTGGGCACGGTCGCCTCGGACACCGCGCTGATCATCTTCGCCCCGTGCCGGATGATGCCCTGCTTCTCGACCGCCGTTCCCACCATGAAGCCCGGTACGTCGGCCAGGAACAGCAGCGGCACGTTGAACGCGTCACAGAGCTGGATGAACCGGGCGCCCTTGTCCGCTGAGTCCACGAACAGCACCCCGCCCTTGAACAGCGGGTTGTTCGCCACCACCCCGGTCACCTGGCCGTTCAGCCGGGCGAAGCCGGTGATCAGCTCTCGCGCCCACAGCTCGTGGGTCTCGAACATGCTCCCCTCGTCCACCAGCCCGCGCACGTATCTGCGCATGTCAAAGGGCTGCCGCTCGCTGGCGGGGATCATCGCCGCCAGGTCGGCCGGCGCGGGCCCGCTGGCCGGATCGGCGGGCTCGGGCTCGCGGGCGGCGGCGGCGGGCGGCTGCTGCTGCCAGTTCGAGGGCAGGTACGACAGGAACCGGCGGACCGCGGCCAGCGCCTCCGGCTCTGAGGCCGCGAGGTGATGCCCGCAGCCGGACACCGTGCAGTGCATCCGGGCCCCGCCCATGTCCTCCAGCGTGGTCTTCTCCCGCACCACCATCTCGACCATGCGGGGGCTGCCCAGGTACATGGAGGCGTTGCCGTCGACCATGCTCACGTAGTCGCAGAAGGCCGGGATGTAGGCGCCGCCCGCGGCCGACGGCCCGAACAGGGCGCACACCTGCGGGATGGAGCCAGATGCCCGCACCTGGGTGTGGAAGATCTTCCCGGCGCCGCGCCGCCCGGGGAACATCTCCACCTGATCGGTGATCCGGGCCCCGGCCGAGTCCACCAGGTAAACCATGGGAATGCCGGCCCGGTAGGCCCGCTCGATGATCCGGATGATCTTTTCCACGGTGCGGGCTCCCCACGAGCCCGCCTTTACCGTGGAGTCGTTGGCCATCAGCGCGACCAGGCGGCCGTCCACCGTGGCGGTTCCGGTAATGACGCCGTCCGCTGGCAGGTCGCCGGCCAGCACGTTGGCGTACCGCCCGTCCTCGGTGAAGCTGCCGTCATCGGTCAGCCGGGCGATCCGTTCCCGGGCGAACAGCTTCCCGGCCCGGGCCGCGGCGTCGTGATACCGCTCCGCCCCGCCTCGCTCCACCCGGGCGCGCAGTTCCTGAAGTTCGGGGTGATCAGCCACGATGGCGACTGTACTAGGGCGTGTCCAACAGGTCTCCGGCGTGCGGCAGCGCCGCTATGATCGGGTGCCGCCGGCGGCAGGCCCTTCTACGGGCAGGGGATGAAAGTGGAGAAGCGAACCCCGTTATCTGTACCAGCCGTAGCCTCGGTGCTGGCCGCCGTGATGGCGATCAGCGGCTGCAGCGGCAGCCCCGGCTCCGGCGGCCAGCGGTCCGCCCGGCCCTGTAGTACCGGGGCCGCGCCGTGGCTGAAGCCAGGTGGCCGGGCCGCCGGCGATATCCGCTGGGTGGTGCGCCTGGACAGCTGCTACGCCGGGAACAAGGCCGTCCAGGATGGCCAGGCGACGTTCGCGTCGACGGCGACACCATCCCTCACCGTGGCATTCTTCGCTGGCCGGGCCTGGGGGGTGGACACGGCGACCGGGCGGGTGCGGTGGACGCGCCAGGTACCGCAGGCCCGGCGGCTGCCGGCCCAGCCACCCGGCTCCGAGGCCCAGGACGCCGTGGTCGCGGTGCTTCCGCGCGACGTCGTGATCAGCGAGACCACGCAACTGCAGCACGGGAGCGGCGGACGATGCGGCTGCGGCACGGCCGTGGCCGACCTGAACCCGGCGACCGGCGCGGTCCGTCACGTCAGCTGGATCCCGCTCCCCGGCGGCGTGAGCTACGTGGGCGGCGGGCGGGCCGTCATCGTGGCGCCCAGCGACCCGGGCCGCGCCAACGGCATGATCGCGGCGGTCGACCCGGCCACCGGGAAAGCCTGGACCCGTCACCACCTCAGCATCAGCCAGGACACCGGGCTGGCCGTGGCAGACCAGGTGCTGTACACCGACCTGCCGCAGCTCGCGGCCGGGAAGGCCCAGCGCGAGCGGTACCTGGACGCCTACTCGCTGCGCACCGGCGCCTCGCTGCCCCGGCTGCGGCTGCCCGAGACCTCCGACGGGATCGTCGCCGCCGCAGGCGGAAGTCATCCCGGTCAGCCGGCGCTGCCCGACGCAGCGGGAAACCTGCTGGTGTCCGCCGGGTCCGCGGTGGACTCGGTGGACGCGGCCACCGGCGCGCTCGCCTGGCGGGCCCCCGGAGGCGGCCCCTTCCCGGGGGAGGTAGTCGCGCCTTCCCAGCACGCCGTCTGGACCTGGCG
>JAIRTY010000718.1 GCA_031254715.1 Nocardiopsaceae bacterium
AGCGGCCAGCGTCATCATCGCGAACCGCCAGCCGCCTCCCCGCCCGGCCGCCACCTTGCGCGGGCCTGCCGGTCAGGCCCCCTGCTCGGCAGCGTTCAGCCCCGGCAGCACGACGCTGGCCGTGGCCGGCTGTCGCGCCGGTGTTTCGGTGTGGGACATCGCCACGCGCCGCCGGGTCGCCACGCTGACCAGCCCCCGCTGCGTCGGCGGTGAGCAGGTCATATTCAGCCCGGACGGCAGGGCACTGGCCCAGTTCGGCGGCCACGCGGTGTCGCCCACCGGCCGCCACTACCACCCGGCGACCTGCCTGTGGGATATGGCCACACGACGGGAGACCACCCTGACCGACTCCCCGCTGCTGACTGCCACCAGCGCCCAGGGCGCGTTCAGCCCCGATGGCACCACCCTGGCCGTGGCCGACAACAGCGGGAAGATCTACCTGTGGAACCTGGCCACCCGCCGCGTGACCGCCACCGTGCCCGCTTCCCGCTACTGCGCCCCCCTGTGCCCCATCGCCTTCAGCCCGGACGGCACCATGCTGGCCGTCGGCCAGTCCGATCCCAGTGGTGACCGTGGCCACGTTTACCTCTGGAACCTGGCCGCCAGGCGCTGGGCCGGCACGCTGACCGACCCCGGCAGAGGCATCGGCAGCCTGGCTTTCGGCCGCAACGGCATCCTCGCAGTCGGCGCGGACGACGACCACGCTTACCTGTGGGACGTCGCCGCCAGAAGGCTGACCGGCACCATTGCCCCGCCGATCAACGTGGCCGCAGGCAACGCCTCTATCTCAAAAGGCCCTAAGGGCGGCGGCCCGTACCCCGGCCCCGGTTACTTTGACAAAAGCACCACGGCCGCATTGAGCCCGGACGGCACGACCCTGGCCATCGACGTCAGCTTCGGCTACGGCACCTACGTGTATCACGCCGCCACCAGGAACCGGGTCGCCACCCTGCCCTATCCCTATCCAGCAGGCCGGTACCACTTCGCCGCAGGGCTCGTGTTCAGCCCTGATGGCACCATGCTGGCCGTCGACGCGGCCGACCCCAGCCTGGACAATGGCCATGTCTACCTCTGGGACCTGACGAGGAACCGAGACTGAGCGCGGACACGCCCGGCCACACGACCTAGAGCGGTGCCGCCGTCACGACCCACATGGAGAAGTGCTGCGAGCCGCCGCCGTAGATGTGGCCAAGCGCGGTCAGCGGCCGCCGACCTGGTGCGCTCCGGCCCTGCCCATGACCTGGAGCGTGGCCTCGGCGAACCGCAGCGGGCCGGATGCCCCGATGGGCCGGATCTGAGCACCCCGCCGGAGGGATTCACCGGCGGCTTCCCGCCGATCCGGGTGGCGGCCGACTCGGTCAGCCGCTATCCCTGGCCCGGCTCGGCGAAGCCGAGGTTCTCCAGCCACATGGGCTTGAGCCAGGAGAACGGGACATAGATCTCCGCAGCGTCGATCTCCCCGGCCGGGCGGGTGAACCGGCCTGCCGCAACAGGGCCGCTGGGTCATCATCGGGTTCGGCACCAGCCGAGGCCAGGGCCATCAAGGACCGCTACCTGGCCGGCGTCCGGAAGGGCGCCATCGCGGCCGTGCCCACCCGGCTGGTCGAGGACGTCGCCCTGATCGGCCCCTGGGCCAAGATCGCCGACGAGCTCCCGCGCTGCCGCGACACGGTTCTCACGACGTTCTCCGTCAGCACCGGCCTGGCCCAGCTGGACGCGGTGGTAGACCTGCTGCGCCGTTAGAGGTCAGCCGCCGCGCTGGCGGCGGGGCTGGCGGCCGGGCTGGCGCTCGGGCCGGCGTCCGGTCCGTAGGGGCACAGGTCGAGGAGCACGCAGTGCTGGCAGCGGGGGCGCTGCGCCAGGCAGACCGTGCGCCCGTGGGTGATCAGCGCCAGGTGAAGGTCGTACCGGATGTCAGCGGGCACGCGTGGCGCCAGCAGCCGGTAAGTCTTGTCGGCGGAGGCGCCGGCCGGGACCCAGCCGAGCCGGCCGGCAATCCGGTGCACGTGGGTGTCGATGGGGAACGCCGCCCGGCCCATCGAGAAGACGAGCACGCAGGCGGCGGTCTTCGGTCCCACGCCCGGCAGCGAGGTCAGGTAGCTCTCGGCCGCCGCATCGTCGAGGTCCTGGAGCCGGCCCAGATCAAGGCTGCCCTCGCGGCCGGCGATGGCATCGAGGATCTGCTGGATCCGGCGTGCCTTCTGACGGGCGATGCCCCCGCACCGGATCGCCTGCTCGACCTCGCCGGCCGGCGCGTGCGCCACCTGCTCCCAGCTCGGAAACCGCGCCTTGAGCTGGGCGAAGGCTCGGCCGGAGTTGACGTCGGAGGTGTGCTGTGACAGGACGGTGCCCACCAGCTCATCGATGATCGGCAGGGCCGGCTTGGGAACGAACTCTCCCTGCTCAGCCCGGAGCCGCCCCTGCACCGCCCGGATGAGCTGCGGGCCGGGCATCGTCACGGCACCCTCGGTCGCGGATTTCATGAGCTGCCGGTCACCGGCTGCCCGCCGGTCGAGGTACGCAGCCGTAGCGTCGCCGGGATGTACCGGGGTGCCTCCACCCGGTCGTCATTGAGCCGGGCGAGGAGCATCTCGACCGCGGCTTCGGCCTGGCGCTCGGGGTGCAGGTCGAGCGCTGTCACCGGGGGGTGGCCCTCTCGTGCCTGGAGGCTGTCGACCCCGGCTGCGATCAGCAGCTGGCCCGGTACCCGCCGGCCGGCTGCCTCCGCGGCGCGCAGGACCCCGCGGACGAACCGGGCCGCCACCACGAAGATCGCGTCGGGCGGCCGGGGCCTGTCCAGCAGCCGCCGGGCCGCCAGGAACGCGCTCTCCTCACCCGGCTCCATGGCGACCGGGGTGATCAGCCGCGGGACACGGTGCTCTCGCACCCACGAATCGTAGGCACTGAGGGTCTCGGTGGCCCAGCCCCAATCGGTCCTGGGTACCAGCAGGGCGATCCGCCGGGCTCCCCGGGCCGCGAGGTGGTCAAGCACCTGCCGCGCGTTCACGGCGGCCTCGGAGGCAACGAACCAGAGGTCATCCGGCCGCCCGAGGTCCCGCTCGATCGTGACGACGGGCAGCCCCTGCCCGGCCAGCAGGCTGACCCGGGGGTCGCGGGGAGAGGGGTCCACCACGATGCCGCCGTCGAGCCCGAGCCCGTGCAGGCCGGTCTGGACGATCGTGGGCGGCAGCAGCATCAGCGCCTGCTCCTGCGAGAACGCCGCCCCGGCCGCCGCGCTCGCGAGGCGCAGGTAGAAGTCCAGGCTCAGCGCCTCGTCAGCGCGTGCGTCGGTCCGGATCGGCAGCAGCAGCGCCAGGGCACCCGAGCGGCCCGAGCGCAGCCCCTGCGCATGCCGGTTGGCGCGGTACCCGAGCTGGTGCACCACCTGCGCGACCAGCGCCCGGGTGGCCGGGTCGACCCGGCCCTTGTCGTTCAGCGCATGCGACACGGTCGTCACGGAGACGCCTGCCGCCTTGGCGACGTCACGGATCGTCGGTCGGGTCGTCGGTCGCGATGCCATCGGTCCTGATCAGCGAGAAAACGTTTTTGCACACGGTAAGCCCCGCCTCCCGCGACGTCAACGGAGCGCCCGGCGGATACCACGGGCCCGGCCGAACCGGTCCCTCTTGACACATCCTGCACAGTACTCCTAGGTTCTGCCAAAAGGATTTGGCATACCCCTCACATCGCCAGCACCCGGGAGGCGGGTCGCTATGCATATCCCCAGATTCGGAAATGTCGCGCTGACCTGCATGGCTATCGGGACGGCCGGGCTGCTGGCCGCTGGCTGCGGCTCCGGTTCAGGCTCCGGGTCAGGCACGCCCGCGCCGAAGGCCAATGCGGCCATCAAGGTGCCTGCCAGCGCGGTCGGCCAGGCGGGCTCGATCCGCTTCTGCTCCGACATCTCTGCCCCGCCGCTGGAGTTCTACCGCAATGGCCAGCAGCCCAGCGGCTCTGACATCGACCTCGGCAACGCCATCGCCGGCGAGCTGGGGCTGAAGCCGGTATGGGTGAACACCGCGTTCGCCGGGATCATCCCCGCGCTGCAGGCCGGTCACTGCGACGCGATCCTGTCGCAGCTGTTCGACAAGCCGTCCCGCCGCAAGGTGGTGAACTTCGTTGACTACATGAACTCCAGCGAGGCGGTGCTGGTGCCCAAGGGCAACCCGCACCACATCACCGGGATCGCCGGCCTGTGCGGGCTCCACGTCGCCGCCGAGACCGGTACCACCGTGACGGACTTCCTCACGCAGCAGAGCAAGTCCTGCACGGCGCACGGCAAGAAGCCGATCGCGGTCCAGACCTTCCTGCGGGACAGCGATGCGCTGAACCAGCTCGGCCTGCGGCACGTGGACGCCTACGGCACCACCGTGGAGACCGCCGGCTATGACATGAGCAAGACGCCGGGCCAGTTCCAGATCGCCGGCCCGCCGTTCGGCCAGATCGCGACCGGGATCGCGACGGTCAAGAAGAACGCCGCGCTGGACCACGCCATCGCGAAGGCATTCGCCGCCCTGCAGGGCAATGGCACCTACGCCAAGATCATGACCAAGTGGAACCTGAAGCCCGACATCCTTAAGAGCTGACCAGCATGCATTTTGACTGGTCGTTCTTCCAGCACCTGCTGTTTCACCCCCCCGGCAGCTTCGTCCAGGGCGCGATACGCACGGTGTACCTCGCCGTCATCTCCCAGGCGCTGGGCGTGGTGCTGGGCCTGCTGCTGGCACTGTGGCGGCGGAGCCGCCAGCTGCCGCTGCGGGTGTTCGCGAGCGGCTACATCTGGCTCGTCCGCGGCACCCCGCTGCTGGTACAGGCGGTGATCATCTATGACGGCAGCTCCGCGCTGGGGCTGTACTCATTCGGCACGCTGAACCTCGGGGCGTTCACGGTGCCCGGTGTGGTCCAGGCCGGGATCGTGACCCTCGCGCTCAACGAGGGCGCCTACATGGCCGAGATCATGCGGGCGGCCATCGACTCGGTGGACCGGGGCCAGACCGAAGCAGCGGAATCGCTGGGGATGCGGCGGCGGCAGGCGATGCGGCACGTTGTGCTGCCGCAGGCGATGCGGGTGGTGATCCCGCCGCTGGGCAACGAGTTCAACAACATGCTCAAGGTCACCTCCCTGCTGAGCGTCATCGGCCTGCAGGAGCTGTTCCTCGCCGCGCAGGATTACAACTCGGCCACCTTCCGCACGTTCGAGATCTTTGTCGTGGCGGCCATCTACTACATCGTCATGACCACCATCTGGTCCTTCATCCAGAGCGCCATCGAGCGCCGGCTGCAGGCCAAGGGCGGCACCAACATCGCGAATGTGCCGCTGCGCCAGCGGTTGTTCGGCGGCGGCGTATTCGTCCCTGGCGAGCAGTTGCGAGGCGCGCGGTGAACCGGGGCGACAGCACCATGGACACGACCCAGGACGGTGCCGCCCCTGCGGCGGCTGGCCAGCTGGCGGTCCAGGGGGATGGCGTTCATAAGTGGTTCGGCCGCATGCATGTGCTGGACGACGTCTCGTTCGAGGTGGCCAGCGGTGAGGTGGTGGTGGTCATCGGGCCCTCGGGCTCGGGCAAGACGACCCTGCTGCGGTGCATGAACCACCTCGAGCGCATCGACCGGGGCCGGTTGCTGGTCAACGGCCACCTCATCGGCTACCGGGAGAACGCCAAGGGCGGGCTGACCGAGGAATCCGAGGCCGAGATAGCCCGTCAGCGGCAGGAGATCGGGTTCGTGTTCCAGCAGTTCAACTTGTTCCCGCACCTGACCGCGATCGAGAACGTGGCGCTCGCGCCGATCCGGGTGCGCAAGGTGGCCAAGGACCAGGCGCTGGCGGAGGCGGGCCAGCTGCTGGGGAGGGTGGGGATCGCAGACAAGCGCGACGCCTACCCGCGGCAGCTCTCGGGCGGCCAGCAGCAGCGCGTCGCCATCGCCCGTGCGCTGGCGATGAAGCCCAGGCTGATGCTGTTCGACGAGCCCACCAGTGCCCTGGATCCGGAGATGGTTGGCGAGGTGCTGGAGGTCATGCGGGAACTCGCCAGGGACGGGATGACGATGGTTGTCGTTTCCCACGAGATGGGCTTCGCCCGCGGCGTCGCTGACCGGGTGATCATGATGGACGAGGGCCGGATCATCGAGACCGGCCAGCCCGGCCAGCTGCTTGATGAGCCAGCCCACGAACGCACCCAGGCCTTCCTGTCGAAAGTGCTGCACTGAGGTGGCGCTCACGCGTTCCGCGCCCGACGGTGCCGTCGCGGCGGCGAACCATCTCGCCGCGGCGGCCGGCGCCCGGATGCTGCACCAGGGCGGCAACGCCGCGGACGCCGCCATCGCCGCTGCCGCTGCCATGACGGTCACGGCCCCGCACATGTGCGGGCTTGGCGGTGACCTGTTCGCCCTGATCGTGACCGGCCAGCAGGAACCTGCCGCGCTCAACGCGTCCGGCCGGGCAGGCTCAGGCGCCGATCCGCACCGGTTGCGCGGCGAGGGTGCCAGCGAACTGCCCTTTATGCACGACATCCGCAGCGTCACGGTCCCTGGCTGCGTAGACGGGCTGGTGGCTCTGCATCAGCGCTTCGCCAGCTTCCCGCTGGCCGACCTGCTGGCACCTGCCCAGCGGCTGGCCGAAGGGGGTTTCCCGGTCTCGCCCACGCTGGCCGAGGCATCCGGCGAGCTGTCGCCGGAGGAGCGCACCGTGGCGTTCGGGTCGCCCGGCCCGCTGACGCGCGACCGCCGGCTGGTACTGCCAGGGATCGGCCGGGCGCTCAGGGACATCGCGGCACAGGGCCGGGCCGGTTTCTATCAGGGCCCGGCCGGGGCGGAACTCCTCGCCGCCGGCGCGGGGGAGTACACCGAGGACGACCTGCGCGTCCGGCAGGCCGACTGGGTGACGCCGCTGCACCTGACGGTGTTCGGGCGCCGCATCTGGGCCATTCCGCCGAACTCCCAGGGCTACCTCGCGCTGGCCGGGGCGTGGATCGCGGAGCAGGCCGGGCTCCCCGCCGGACCGGCCGATGAGCGCTGGGCCTTCCTCCTGGTCGAGGCGGCCCGGCAGGCGGCCTTCGACCGCCCGGCGGTGCTGCACGAAGGGGCCGACGGCCGGGCGCTCATCGCCCCGGGCCGGCTTCGGCCGCGCGCCGCCGCCGTCCGGGAGCGTGCCAGCCGCGGGCTCGCCGACGTCTACGGCGACGGCGGGACGACATACCTGTGTGCCGTGGACGGCGAGCGCATGGGGGTCTCCCTGATCATGTCCAACGCGGCCGACTTCGGCTCGCGCATCGTCCTGCCCGGGCACGGCATCTTCCTGCACAACCGCGGCATGGGCTTCTCGCTCCAGCCCGGGCATCCGGCGGAATACGCCCCCGGGCGCCGGCCGCCGCACACGCTGGCGCCGCTCGCCGTCACCAGCCCGGCCGGAACCCTGGACACCGTGCTCGGCACCATGGGCGCCGACGCCCAGCCACAGGTGCTGCTGCAGCTGCTGGTCCGGATGCTGGCGCGGGAGGAGAAGCCCGGCGACGCCATCGCGGCGCCGCGATGGATCCTCAGCCGGGAGCCCACCACCGCCTTCGACATCTGGCGCCTGGATGATCCGCCGCTGGTCCGCATCGAGCACGGCGCTCCGCCGTCATGGGCGCCGGGGCTGCAAGCCCGCGGCTACGAAGTGATCCAGAGCCCGCCGGGTGATCAGAATTTCGGCCACGCACAGGCGATCCGGGTCACCGCCGATGGCATGCTGACCGGGGCGGCAGATCCCCGGGCGGGCGACGGAGCGTTCGCGGGCCAGTGAGCCCGGCTGCACTGTCCGGCCGCACTGCCCGGCCGCACCGCCCGCCCGCACCGCCCGGCCGGCGGCCGCCTGTGCCTTGGCTTGATCATGTGGAATCGGTCGGGCGGCGACCCTCCTGATCACACATGATCAAGGAAATCTGCGTCGCTGCGGG
>JAIRTY010000734.1 GCA_031254715.1 Nocardiopsaceae bacterium
GCCGCAGCCGTCCTGCTCGCTGGTCCCGGCCGGTGACGGTGACGCGCTGGTGGTGCGCACCGCCACGCCGAGCCTGGAACGGTTCGAGCTGGCCACCGGCCGCCTGCGGTGGCGCACGGCGCTGCCCGGTCGCTATTCCACCGCCCCGCCGCTGGTCACCGGGGATGGCATCGTGCTGGTCACCGGGGACGGCATCGGGGTGTGGCTGGACCCCGGCACCGGCGAGATCACCGGCGATTACCAGCTGACCGGGCTGCGGGAGGGCCACGGCCCGTACCGGGCCGCTGGCCCGGGCGCCCCGACCGCGCCGGTGCCGGCCGGGCGGGACCCGGTCGTCGTGCTGCTGGACGGCAGCGCGTGGCGGCTGCGCCCGGGCGGGCCGGAACCGGCCGGGGACGCCGGCGCACCGGTCACCACCCAGCCCGCGGTCCTCGGCCCGGATACCCTCGCCGTGCTCACCACCGGCGCAGTGCTCTGTTTCCTGGACCTGGGCGGTCAGGGGGAAGGGCAGCGTTAGCGCTCCCCGGCCAGGTGGCGCGGCATGTCCGGGCCGGCCAGCACGCATGGCCAGCTACCTGACGTTCTTGTTCATGGTGCCTAAGAGTCGTCCCTGGAGATTCCGTACACCTCACTGGCCTCACGGCGGGTGATGATCTCGTCCCGCAGGTCAGCGAGCACCAGACCGGGCTCGCGCTCCCGCGGCTCGCCGTAGCCACCGCCGCTGCCGGTCACCAGCCGGACCAGATCACCGCGCTGCAGCCGGAGCCTGGACGCCTTGCCGAACCTGGGGCCGAGCCTGCTGCCGTCCCTGATCACCTCCACGTAGTTGGGCGACCCGTCGCGGCCGCCCGCCGCACCCCAGGGCGGGAACTGATGGCGGCCCCACGCGACCGTCAGCTCCGCCTGGTCGGACAGGATCCGGTACTCCCGGACCAGGCCCCGGCCGCCCCGGCGGCGGCCAGCGCCCGCGCCCTCGGCGATGTCGAAGCCGAACCGCTCGACCCGCACCCCGTACCGCTGCTCGGCCACCTCCACCGGGATCACGTACGTCTCGCCGTCGCCGACCGAGACCAGGCCGTGCTCGCCGTCGGCCGCGACGCTCGCGCCCCAGCCGCCCGGCTGCGGCTCCACCAGCAGCGCCGGCTCGCCGCTGTCAGGGTGGGTGAGCGCCAGCGAGGTCGAGCAGACCGACACGAAGCTGCCCGCGGTGAGCCGATCGGGGAAGGCCGGCGCCAGCGCCCGCCAGACCAGGTCGGAGGCCATCTCGGTGGCCTCGAAGTAGGCGGCGACCGGGGCGGGCCGGCGCGCGTTGAAGATCGTCCCCTCCGGGCAGATGATCTCCAGCGGCCGGAACCAGCCGTCGGTGGCCGGCTCCGCCGGGTCCGTGATCGCCTTGAACACCGTGCGCACGCCCGACACCAGGCCGCTCCAGGTGCAGTTGACGGGCCCGGGCACCTGCCCGTGGCTGCCGGTGAAATCGCAGGTCACCCCGTTCGGGGAGATCTCCACCCGGACCTGCACGCCGAACGGCCCGTTGCCGAGCCCGTCGGAGTCGGTGAAGTCGGACGCCGTGTACTCGCCGCGGCGGAGGCCGGCCAGCGCCAGCCGCGACAGCCGCTCGCTCCGGTCCAGCACCCCGGCCATGGCGGCGGTGACCGCGGGCGCCCCGTACCTGGCGCACAGCTCGCGCAGCCGCCGCTCGGCCACCTCCAGGCAGGCGGCCTGAGCCGACAGGTCGCCCAGGGTCATGGCGGGCAGGCGGCTGTTGGCGGCCAGGATCGCGCGCAGGTCCCCCACCGGCTCGCCGGCCCGGAACGCATGGACGAACGGCAGCTGCAGGCCCTCGGCGTACACGTCGGCGGAGTCCGGCGTCCACGACCCCGGGTCCTTGCCGCCGACCTCGGTCCAGTGCCCCTTGGCGGCGGCGAAGCCGATCAGCTCCTGCTCCCAGAACACCGGCCGCACCAGTGCCACGTCGGACAGGTGGGTGCCGCCGCCGGCGTACGGATCGTTCGCGATGATCACGTCGCCCGGCTCCAGTCGCGGGTGCCTGGCGATGGTCTCGGAGATCGCGTCGCCCAGCGGCCCGAGGAAGCCGGCCACCCCGTTGCCCTGCGCCACCAGCTCACCGCTGGCGTCCGACACCCCCACCCCGAAGTCGAGCACCTCGTAGATGATCGGGCTCTGGGAGGTGCGCTGCAGCGCCACGAACATCTCGTCGGTGATCGCCGCGAAGCCCTCCCGCAGCACGTCCAGCGTGAACGGGTCGGCGCCCGCCGCCTCGGCCTCCCCGCTCATGGCTTCTCCTCGATCACCAGGTTGCCGGTCTCGTCCCGGCGGACTGCCTGGCCGGGCAGGACCACCGTGGTGGCGGCCGGCTCCTCGATCACGCACGGGCCGCGCAGCCACCCCTGCCCGGCAAGCTCTGGCCGGCTGATCACCGGCACCCGCAGCTCCCCGCCGTGCACGTCGAAGTCGACCAGCCGCGAGGAGGCGGGCGGCCCGCACCCCGGCGGGTCGTCGGCCTCCCAGCCGGCCAGCCCGCTCACCGGCGCGGTCGCCGTCACCCGCACCGACACCAGCTCCAGCGGGGCGTCGAGCCGGAACGTGTAGGCCTCCAGGCAGCGCTGCTCGAAGGCCGCCCGCAGCCGGGCGGGATCGGGGTCCAGGTCGCCGCCGGCCGGCACCTCCAGCGTGTGCTCCTGGCCCTGGTAGCGCAGCTCTGCGTAGGCAGCCAGGGTCGCGTCCGGCACCCGCGTGCCCAGCTCGGCCATGGCCGCCCGGGCCACCGGGTCGAACGCGCGGCCCAGGTCGGTGCCTGCCAGCGGCGCCACCACGGTGCGCACGGACTCGCCGCGCAGCCCGCCGGTCAGCATGCCGAAGGCCGAGAAGTGGCCGGGCCCGGGCGGGATGACGGTCCGGGCGATACCGAGCTCGCGGGCCAGCACGGCGGCGTGCAGCGGGCCGGCCCCGCCGTAGGCCACGAACGTGAAGTCGCGGGGGTCGTAGCCGCGGCGCAGCGTCACCAGCCGGAGCGCGTGGCCGAATTGCGCGGCCGCGTACCTGAGCACGCCGCGCGCCAGCGTCCTTGGGTCGGTGGCCAGCCGCTGCGCGACCGGCGACAGCGCCCGCAGCGCCGCATCCGGGTCCAGCTTCATGGTGCCGCCGAGGAAATACTCAGGGTCGAGGCGGCCCGCCACCAGGTTGGCGTCGGTCAGCGTGGGCTCGCATCCGCCCCGGCGGTAGCAGGCGGGGCCGGGGTCGGCGCCCGCGCTCTGCGGCCCCAGGTGCAGTCCGCCCGCGGCGTCGGCCCACACCAGCGAGCCGCCGCCGGCGCCGATCTCGACGATGTCCACGGTCGGCGCCTGCACCGGGTACCCGGCCAGCGCCTGGGTCCGGCCGATGTGGTGCAGCGTGTCCATCCGCACCTCACCACCGGCGATCGCCGTGGTCTTGGCGGTGGTGCCGCCGATCTCCAGGGTGAGGACGTGCCTGGCCCCAAGCCGCCGGCCCAGTTCGGCGGCGGCCGTCACGCCTGCCACCGGGCCGGACTCGAGCAGCTCGATCGGGGTGCGCGCCGCCCGTTCGAACGAGGAGACGCCGCCGTTGGACCGCATCACCCGCAGCGGGGCGCCGATCCCCGCCGCCCGCAGCGAATCCCATAGCGAGCCGAGGTAGCCGGCCACCACCGGCTGCACGTACGCCGACAGCACCGTGGTGCTGGCCCGCTCGTACTCCCGCCACTGGCCGCTCAC
>JAIRTY010000766.1 GCA_031254715.1 Nocardiopsaceae bacterium
CGCCGCCGGCGGTCAGCGTGGCCGCGGCGGTCGCCACCGCGGTCACGGTCGCTACGCTGGCGGCCATCATCCCGGCCCGCCGGGCTGCCCTGCGCCCGGTCGCCGACCTGGTCGCGCCCTGACAAGGGCCCCGTCGCCGTGAGCCCCCCGGCCCGGGAACCCGCCGCGCTAGCTGGCAGCGACCGCCGGCTCCGCCGCCGCGGCTGCGGCGTCCGGGTGGCCGATCGACAGCCCGCTGACCGGGTCGAAGAACTGCAGGTTGGCGGTGTCCACCGCGAACTCGAACTGCCCGCCAGGCTTGACCCGGCTGCGGGCGGCCACCCGGGCGGTCCACATCGACTTGCCCCCGGCCAGCACGACCGCGCTGTCCTCGTCTCCCTCGTCGCTGCGGGTGTCGGCGATGTGGGGGTGGCGCACCGGCGGCGCGTCGATCGGGAAGATGACGTGGATCTCGCTGCCGAGCTCCTCGGTGACGTTGGCGTTGGCCGAGAACCGGGCCCAGGAGCTGTCGGCGAGGTTGGCGTCCTCGAAGTCAGACGGCCGGACGCCCAGGACTACCTCGCGGCCGAAGTAGGAGGCCAGGCCGTCCCGGTCCTCGAGGGTCCCGTCCGGGAGCGGGAGCTTGTGGCCGGCGAAGGTCACCGCGGGCCCCCCGTCGCGCACCAGCTCAGCGGTCACGAAGTTCATCGCGGGGGAGCCGATGAAGCCGGCCACGAACAGGTTGACCGGGCGGTCGAACAGCGTCTGCGGCGTGTCGACCTGCTGCAGCTGGCCGTCGCGCAGCACGCACACCCGGTGCCCGAGGGTCATGGCCTCGACCTGGTCGTGGGTCACGTACACGGTGGTGACGCCGAGCCGGTCGTGCAGCTGGGTGAGCGAGGCGCGCATCGACACCCGGAGCTTGGCGTCGAGGTTGGACAGCGGCTCGTCCATGAGGAACGCCTGCGGCTCGCGGACGATGGCGCGGCCCATGGCGACCCGCTGCCGCTGCCCGCCGGACAGCGCGGCCGGCTTGCGCTTGAGGAACTGTTCCAGGCCGAGCATCTTGGCGACGTCGTTGACCCGGCGCTTGATCTCGTCCTTGGGCGTCTTGCGCTGCTGCAGGCCGAACGCGAGGTTCTGCTCCACCGTCATGTGCGGGTAGAGCGCGTAGTTCTGGAACACCATGGCGATGTCGCGGTCCTTGGGCGGCAGGTCGTTCACGACCCGGCCGCCGATCGAGATGTCGCCGCTGCTGATCTCCTCCAGGCCGGCGACCAGCCGCAGCGCGGTCGACTTGCCGCAGCCGGAGGGGCCGACGAGCACCATGAACTCGCCATCCTTGATCTGCAGGCTCAGCTTGTTGACGCCGGTGACGCCGCCCGCGTAGATCTTGCTCACCTGGTCAAGGACGATCTCAGCCATAACCTCGCTCCGTTGCTCGCCCGTAATACTTGTCCGGTCCTGGCGGGAGCGTAA
Organism: Nocardiopsaceae bacterium; assembly: GCA_031254715.1. Taxonomy (GTDB): domain Bacteria; phylum Actinomycetota; class Actinomycetes; order Streptosporangiales; family Streptosporangiaceae; genus JAIRTY01. The sequence goes on from JAIRTY010000766.1 coordinate 1,459, forward strand.
CCGGCCAGCGCGGGTTCGGTGAAGCGGCCATTACATCCCGTTGCGGTAGCGTAAACGCCGTTATCATACTGTTATCTATCCGGCCGCCGGGCCCGTCGATCCATGCGGTGCCCTCCTGAGCCCAGGCTCCGCTAACGTGACGCCGTGGAAGATATCGACCGCACGATCATCTCGCTGCTCAGCCGGGACGGCCGGATGAGCTTCACCGACCTGTCACGCGAGACGGGGCTGTCGGTGTCAGCGACCCACCAGCGGGTCCGGCGGCTGGAACGGCGGGGGATCATCAAGGGCTACGCGGCGATCGTGGACCCGGCGGTCGCCGGGCTGCCGCTGACCGCGTTCATCTCGATCAAGCCGTTCGACCCGGCGGCACCGGATGACACGCCGCAGCGGCTGGCCCACCTGGATGCGATCGAGGCCTGCCACAGCGTCGCAGGAGACGAGAACTACATCCTCAAGGTGAGGGTGTCCTCGCCGGCCGGGCTCGAGGACCTATTGCAGGAGATCCGGTCCGCGGCCAGCGCCTCCACCCGGACCACGGTCGTCCTCAGCACCCCGTACGAGAACCGCCCGCCCGCGCTGTGAGCCCAGCGCCTGGCTGGCTCAGGGCGCTGGCTCGTTTTCGGCCGCCAGCACCCCGCCGAGCATGATCTCCAGCAGCCGGTATGCCTCGGTGCCAGGGTCGGCGGCGTGCTCGGTGGCCGCCACCACGGCATGTGAGATCCGGAGCAGGTCGACGGGCTCGATATCGTCCCGTACCTGCCCGGCCTGCTGAGCGCGGGCGAGCAGGGCCGCCGCGGTCTCGATCATCTCCGTCCGGCAGGCCGAGAACACCGGCGCGTTCTTGCTCCCCGTGCCCGCCAGCAGCTCTGACGTGAGACTCCGCTTGGTGAGGCTGAAAGCCACCAGCGCGCGCAGCCAGGCCGACAGCCCCGCCGCCGGGGAAGGCTCGGCGAGCAGGTCCTGGCCCCGCGCGCAGAGCGCGTCCACCTGGTCCCGGTACACCGACTCCAGCAGCGCCTGCCGGGTGGGGAAGTGCCGGTAGAGGGTGCCGATCCCGACCCCCGCCCGGCGCGCGATCTCCTCCAGCGAGGTGTCATCCGAACCGCGCTCGGTGAACGCCGCCAGCGCCGCGGCCAGCAGCCGGGCCCGGTTGCGGCGGGCGTCCGCCCGGAGCGGGGAGTTAACCGTGTCCATGTCCGTCGTCGCCACCCTCCTTGCCGGGCAGCTTAATGCACTTGCTAATCGGAGGGTACCTCCGTATATAGTTAGCGGAGGCTTACTCCGGTTAATCATCATACCCGTCTGGGGGACATGAGTGCCTGTTCAGCAACCATCGGGGGGTTCCGGGGGGTCGTCCCCCCGGAACAACCGGCTTGCCGTACCCCGCCGGCCCGGGCCCGCTCTCGCCCTGGTGCTCGGCGCGCAGCTAATGGTCATCCTCGATGCCACCGTGGTCAACATCGCGCTGCCGGGCATCGCCAGCGGCCTGCATTTCAGCCCGGCCAGCCTGTCCTGGGTCCTCAACGCCTACTCGCTCACGTTCGGTGGCCTGCTGCTGCTCGGCGGCAGGGCCGGTGACATCCTCGGCCGGCGCCGGACCTTCCTGGCCGGCATCGCGCTGTTCACCATCGCCTCGCTGGCCGGCGGGCTGGCGGCCACGCCCGGCTGGCTGATCGCCGCCCGGGCCGCGCAGGGGATCGGCGCCGCCATCGCCTCGCCGGCCGCGCTGTCGCTGGTGGTGTCCGCGTTCCCGGAGGGCCGGGGCCGGACCCGGGCGCTCGCGCTCTACGCGGCGGTCGCCATGGGCGGCGCGTCCCTCGGCCTGGTGCTGGGCGGGCTCATCACGGCCTGGGCGTCGTGGCGCTGGGTCCTGTTCATCAACCTGCCGGTCGGCGTCATCGTCGGCCTGCTGACCCCGGTGTTCGTGGCCGAGACGCCGCGCCAGCCCGGCCGGTTCGACCTGGCCGGCGCGCTCACCTCGGTCGCCGGCATGGCCGCGCTGGTCTACGCGTTCATCCGGGCCTCCGAGGCCGGCTGGTCCGACCGGCTGACGCTGGCCTCGCTGGCCGTGGCGGCGGCCGGGCTGGCCTCGTTCGCCGTCATCGAACGGCGGGCCAGGCAGCCGGTCACCCCGCTGCGGCTGTTCGCCGACGTCCAGCGGTCGGCCTCGTACGTGGCGCGGCTGCTGCTGGTAGCGGGGATGTTCGGGATGTTCTTCTTCCTCAGCCAGTTCCTGCAGGAGGTGCTCGGCTTCGGCCCGATCCGGGCCGGAGTGGCGTTCCTGCCGATGACCGTGGGCGTATTCGCCGTGAGCCGGGCCGCATCCCGGCTGCTCACCCGGTTCCCCCCGGTGCCGCTGATGGTGGCAGGCACGCTCCCGGTCATCGCCGGGATGGCGTGGCTGTCCCGGCTCACCGCCGCTACCGGCTACCTGCCCGGGCTACTGGGCCCGATGCTGCTGTTCGGGGCCGGGCTCGGGCTCGCGTTCGTGCCGCTTACCACCGTGTCCCTGACCGGTGTGCGGCCGGAGGACGCCGGCGCCGCCGCCAGCATGGTGAACGTCACCCAGCAGGTCGGCGGCGCGCTCGGGCTGGCCGTGCTGGTGACGGTCTTCACCACCGCCAGCCGGGGCGCCGCGGGCGCCCACGCGGCCATGGCCCACGGCATCGCCAGCGCGTTCTCGGTCGCCACCGGGTTCGACGGCTGCGCGCTGGCCGCGATGCTGGTGGCCGGGGCGGCGGCGTGGCGAAGCGCCCGCCGGGCGGCGGCGGCCGAGCCGGTGCCTCAGGACGAGATGGTGACGGCCACCGACTCGGTGTAGCGGACCCGGCCGTAGTACATCACCTTCACCAGCGCCCACCAGCTGCCGGGCCGGGCGCCGGGTGCGGCCGCGAGCGGGTGCCGCAGCACGATTTCCTCACCCGGGCGGACGGTGAAACCGGCCGCCGGGGAACCGGAAAGTTCCCAGCTTCCGAACGGGGATATCAGTTGTGACTCACCGCGGACCGGCGACCCGGCCCGGCATGCCAGCCGGAGCAGGATCTCGCCCCGTTCCCCGGGGCGTAGCGTGACCTGGCTGGTGAGCAGGGTAACCCCGACCTCTGCCGCGACCGCCTGCTGCTCGGCCTCAATCAGCGGCAGCAGCTCAGGCAGCGGGAGGCCGCTTGACGGGACGGTCGGCTCGCCGATGGTGACGAGTACGGCGTCCTCCAGGGCCTGCCCGAGATCGTCGCTGATCCTGGCCGCCACGAAGTAGTGCCCTGGCGCCGTTCCCGGCGCTGCCGCCACCGTGAGATCCCAGCTCGCGTAGCCGTCCGGCGCGAGCTCGTAGCGCAGCCGCAGCGGCTCAGCGGGACCGTCCCCGCCGGTTACCGCCAGCCCGGGCGGGACGACCAGTTCGGCCGCGCCCGCCGCCGGCTGCGGCCCGCCGGCCACGGTCAGCCGCAGGGTGGCTGCCGCTGGCAGGCCCGCGGCGCCGTCGCCGCCCGGCGCGGCCAGCGCCAGCCTGCCGGGGGACAGGTGCACGGCCACCGGCAGGTTCCCCGCGGGCGCGGGCCCCTTGCCATGCAGCCAGTACCGGGTGAAGACCGGCTGGACCGGCTCCGGCGGGACCTCTTCCCCCGGGACCTCTTCCCCGGAGCGGCCGCCCGCGCCGGAGCGGCCTGGCGGGGGGTCCCCGGCCGGGGTCAAGGTCACCGTGGCCAGGCCGGACGGCGGTACCTCGGCGACCGCCATCCCCTGCTCGACCGGCAGCGGCGGCCCGGCCTCCTCCTGCAGGGTGGCGCTGGCGGCGGCCTGGATCCCGGTGAACAGTGCCACCCGGGCCGGGACGGGCCGGCCGGCCCCGGGGCCGCCGCCGTCGCGGAGCCGGACCGTGACGCCGTCGCCGGGCCGGGGCCAGTCGCCGGTCCGGCCGGCGGCGAGCGGGTTGCCCTGCGGCTTGAGCGCGGCCAGCAGCGCGGCCGGTGCGGCGCCGCCGGGCTGCCCCGGCGCGGCGACTTCGCACAGGCTGGCCGCGGCCGGCAGCGGGCCCGGGTGGATCCCGGTCTCGCAGGCCAGCAGCGGATGCCGGTAATCCTGGCCGGCTGGCACCAGCCCGGCCTGCCGCCAGCCGCCCTCGCCACCGGCGAGCGCGTACTCGAACGTGTGGCTCCAGTGCTGCCAGGCGAAGCTGCTGCCGTCCGGGGCTGTCCGCTTGTCGCCGTCGATCCAGACCCCGGAGGGCCAGGCGGTGCAGGCGCGCATCAGCGCCATCCACAGCGTGCCATCGGGCGTGATCAGGCTGCCGGGCGTGCCCCGGTTCAGCAGGGCGACGCACCGATCGGCCAGCGGCGGATCCGGGGACGGGCCCGCGGCCGCCGCCTCGATCACCCCGTCGGCCAGGTCGTCGGTGACCGCCGCCATGGCCGCCGCCAGGTCGTCGCCCGCCACCAGCAGCACCGGCAGGTCGCGGGCACCGCGCACATCCGCCCCCGCCGCGAACACATCGGGCCGCGGCCGGGCGGCCGGCACCAGCACCGCGATGGGCTTGCCGGCCCCGCCGGCCAGCCGCTGCGCCAGGCCGGCCGCGGCCTCCGGTGCGGCCGCCAGCAGCTCGCCCGACCACCGGTTGTGCTGCGGCCCGCCCAGCGCGATCCGCCAGTCGGGGAGGTTGGAGTCGAGGTCGAGCGCGCCGTACCGGGGCCCGTCCGGCCGGGTGCAGGTGGCCGTGACCCCGTGCGCGGCGAGCGCGGTCACCAGGTCCCTGACCGCCCGCTGGCAGTCGGCCGGGACCGGCTCGTCCGGCAGCACGATCTCGGCCACCCCGGCCGCTGCCAGGCTGCCGCCGGCCCGCAGCCGCACCGCCGCGCCCAGCCCGAACCACTCGTGCGCGGGGTTGTCCAGCGTGAACGGGTGCTCGGCGACGTCGGCAGTGGCCGCGCCGAACGGCCGCGCCACCACCGCGGTCGCGGCCTGGAAGAGCGGCAGCGCACCGGGCACCCGGGCCGGGAAGCGGACCCGCAGCAGCCGGTCGGTGCCGATCGAGCCGTCCACGTGGGTGGCGAACTCGACCCGGTCTGACCCGTGCCACAGCAGGGTCTCCTGCGTCACCCGCAGCTCGCCCAGGCTGAACTCGGCGACCAGCCGGGACCCGGCCGGGCACTGCTCCGCCCGGACCGTCGCGGGGCGGTCAGCCGAGCCGGCGCCGGGGCCCTTGGGCGACAGCAGCCACGGTCCCTCGCCCCACCGGGGGTGATAGTCGTACTCCTCCTGCAGCACGAGCTCGTTGCCGGGCCCGGTGAGCAGCTCAGTCCCGGCGCGCTTGTCCCTGATGGCGCTGAGCGCGCCGCCGCGCGCCGGGTCGGCGCTCACCGCGAACCGTTCGTTCTCGATGGTGGTGCCCGGCAGCGGCGCCCAGCCAGCGGGAACTTCCGCCGCCGGGATCGCCCAGTAGGTCCGGTAGCCGAGCGCCGGGACCGGCCCAGCCAGGAACCTGAGCGTCACCCCGGCCAGGGTCCCGTCCGGGTGCCGCCGCACCGCCTCGGCCAGGGCCGGCACCCCGGCACCGGTCTCGTCCCGCAGTGCCAGCCAGGGCGTGCCTGGCCCGGGCAGTTCCAGCCGGATCGTGGCCAGCCCGGACCGGGGCCATGACACCGTGTTGAACACCGTCACCGGCCGGGCGCCAGGCTGCTCCGGGCGTTCGACCTCATCCGGCGGCCTGGTGTCGGCCAGGGCGGCGAGCCGGGCTGCGGCGTCCCGGCGGGCCGCGTCGCCGCGGCCGAACGCCTCCCGCCAGCCCGCCAGCAGGTCCAGGTACACCTGGTCGGACTCGGTGCCGGTGATCGCGTCGTGGTGGGCGCCGAACGCCAGCAGCCGCCACGCCTTGTCGACCGACTCCGCCGGGTACGGCGCGCCCGCCAGCCAGGCCAGGGTGGCCAGCCGCTCGCCGTCGCTGACCGCGGTCTCGGCCGCGAACTGCGCCTGCTTGGTGTCGATGTAGGAGACGTCCTTGCCCGGGTAGACCGGGTTCATGTCGCGGGTCTGCGGCGTCAGCCAGGTCCCGTGCTCCGCGGCCTCGGCCGCCACGGCGCCGAAGAACTCGCGCGGCAGCGCCGTCACGAACCGGGGCCAGAGATAGCGCTGGTTCCAGTCCCGGTGGATGGCCGTGACCCAGCGGGATGGGATGACGTGGTCGGCGCCGACCGGCAGCAGGACGTTACGGGTGGCGGCGACCGGGGCCAGGGACACGAACTGCGCCAGCGCATCCGCCTCGGCAGCGGCCAGGTCAGCCGCCTGGTGGGTGCCCCAGCCGGCTCCGTAGTGGTTGGCCATGTAGCTCGTGACCAGCCCGCCGCCGTCCGGGGATACCCACTCGAACTCGCTCGGGAACTGCATCCGGTCGTTGCTGCCGACCGTCCGCAGCGGACCCCACTGGTGATAGGGCCCGCGCGCCCAGGCCGAGCTGGTCAGCCCGGCGGCCGCCATGATCCCCGGGTAGCCGGGATCGTGGCCGAACGCATCGAGCATCCACGCCGACTGCGGGTCGCCGCCGAGCACGTCCCGCTGGTAGCCCAGGCCGTAGACGGCGTTCCTGATCGTCGACTCGGCGCTGGTGAGGTTGGTGTTGGGCTCGTTGTAGTTGCCGCCGACGATCTCGATCCGGCCCTCGGCGAGGAAGCGGCGCAGGTCCGCGCGGTCCTCGGGGTGGGTGTCGAAGTACGGCTTCAGGTAGTCGAGCTCGGCCAGCACGAACTTGTAGTCGGGGTCGGAGCGGGCCGCCGCCAGGTGCAGCGCGACCAGTTCGAACGCGGTGCGGACCTCGGGCAGCTCGCCGTCCTCGCCCGGCAGCAGCAGCCGGGCCTGCGTGAACTGCCCCTGGGTGTCCCACCAGACCGGGTCGTAGTGGAAGTGGCTGACCATCCACATGGTCCAGCCCGGCTCGGCCGCTGTGACCGTCACGGCAAGCTCGGCCCGTTCCCGCGGCGTCTGCGCGATCACCGTGGCCAGGAGCCGGGCGCCCGGCCGGTGCGGGGCCGCGACCTGCACTCCCACCTCGGCCGTGAGCTCGGGCCCGGGATGCTCGCTGCGGAACGGTTCCGGCGTGGTGACGGCCGCGCCCTCGACCCGGAGGCTGACCGGGGCCTCGTCGATCCCGGCCAGGCTGGCCAGCACCACCTGGCGCGGGCTGGCGGCGGTGCCGGTGAACAGGACGGTGGCTTCGGCGCCGGTGATCCGCATGGCCTCATCGTCGCACGGGCCATCCGCGGCGCCGCAGCGGCCGGAAACCCGGCCGGAAACCCGGCGTGCGGACTTGTCGAAAGAACTCTTTCGAGAGTAATCTTTCGAAACATGTCTTCCGATGGTTTGCAGCGAGTTCCGGGCCCGGGCGGCGATGTCACGCCCGCGGCGCGGAGAACGCCCGCCGAGCGCAGCACGCGCCGGCTGTCCGATCCCCGGGCGATGCGGGCGCTCGCGCACCCGGTACGGGTGGCGCTGCTGGAGGCGCTGGCCCACGCCGGGACCCTGACCGCGACCCAGGCCAGCGAGGCACTGGGGGAGAGCCCCGCCAACTGCGCCTTCCACCTGCGGACGCTGGCCAAGTACGGCTACGTGGAGGAGACCGGCGGCGGGCGGGGCCGGGAGCGCCCCTGGCGGCGGGTGCACACGGGCTATCAGATCCCGACCGACGAGCTAGACCCGCAGACGGCTACCGCGGCGCAGGAGATTGCCGACTTCTACCTGGACCGGATCCTCACCCGCGCGCGGACCACGCTGTCACGGCGCTCCTCCTGGCCTGCCGAATGGCTGGCCAACGAGCTCACGGGCCAGACCGAGGACATTTTCTACGTCACCACGGACGAGGCGCGAGAGCTGGGCGCCGAGCTGCGCTCGCTGCTGGAGCGGTTCAGCGACCGGCTGGACCATCCGGAGCGCCGCCCGCCGGACGCGATGCCGATCGAGGTGCTGCTGCTCGGCTACCCGCTGCTGCACCTGGCAGCCCGGCCTGACCCGGAAACCGGCGACGTCATCGTCGCCGAGGCCGAATCTGACTAGTCCGCGCCGTCCGGAAGGAACGCCATGCACCCGGAGATCGCCCGCCAGCTCGCTGACCAGCGCCGCGCGGACCTGCTGCGCTCAGCCCATGACTCCTGCCGGGCAGGCTGGTCCTGGCGCGGCAGCGCCAGGCGCTGGCTGCGGCGAGCGGAAGGGCGCCGCCATTCCGGCGGCGCATCCTGTCCGCTGCGACCGGCCGGGCTGCCCGGCGTGTTCCTGGCGAGGCCGGAGGCGCTCGGGTTCCGTGCCTACCTGACCGATGCCGAGGCGGAGCAGCTGATCCGGGAGTGGGCGGGGCTGCTGGGCCGCTTCGCAGACCGGGCGGACGATCGGAACCGGCGGCCGGCAGGAGCCGTCCCGTTCGAGGTGGTCCTGCTCGGCCGCCGGGTGCCGGACCTGGCCGGAACGGGCCGCGGCCTGTCCGGTCCCGCGGCCTGATCGCGGGCGGGGCTGCGATGCGGCGCCTGCTGCGGCACCGGGACGGCCGGCTGTACATCGCCGGGCAGACCCTGTCCAACCTGGGAGACAACTCGCTGTGGCTGGCCATGGCGATCTGGGTGAAGATCCTTTCCGGCAGCAGCACCGCGGCCGGGCTGGCCATCTTCGCCCTCATCTGCGGCATGCTGCTGGCCCCGGTCACCGGGCTGCTGGCCGACCGGGCCCGGCGCCGGCCGCTGCTGATAGCCGCCAACCTGGCCGCAGCGGCGCTGGTGTGCGCCCTGCTGCTGGTAACCGGGCGCGGCCAGATCTGGCTGATCTACCTGGTCATGTTCGGCTACGGCGCCGCCAACGGGCTGCTCACCGCCGGGCAGACCGCCCTGCTCGCGGTGCTGCTGCCGCCGGACCTGCTGGGCGAGGCCAACGCGACGCTGGAACTGGCGCGGCAGGGGTTCCGGCTGATCACCCCGCTGCTGGGGGCCGGCCTGCTGGCGGTGGCCGGGCCGTATCCGGTCATCGCGCTGGACGCCGCGACGTTCGTGCTGGCGGCCGCCACGGTGGCCGCGCTGCGGCTGCGCGAGCCGCGGCCCGGGCCGGCCGGCGGCCACGTGCTGACCGAGGTGACGGCCGGGATGCGGCACATCGGCCGGACCCCGGACCTGCGGCGGCTGCTGGTGGCCGCGGTGATCGCGCTGCTGGTGTTCGGCTTCTTCGAGACCGTGCCGTTCACGATCGTCGGCCAGGGGCTGCACCGGCCGCCTACCTTTCTCGGCGTGCTGGAGTCGGTGATGGGCGCGGGCGCGGTGGCCGGCGGGGCAGTGGCGGCGCGAGTGATGCGGCGGACCGGCGAGCGCGTGCTGGTGGGGCTGGCGCTGCTGGCCTCCGCGGTCTCCTGCCTGCTGCTCATCCCGCCCGCGCTGGCGGCGGTGCTGGCGGGGATGGCGGTGCTCGGCGCGGCAGTGGTCTGGGTCAACGTGGGGGCGGTCACGCTGATCCAGCGGCAGACACCGCCGGGCCTGATCGGCCGGGTGGAGTCGGCCCTCACGGTGGCGTCCACCGTCCCCCAGGCGCTGTCGATCGCGCTCGGCGCGGCGCTGGTCGCGGTGGTCGATTACCGGGTGCTGCTGCTGGTGATGGCGGCGGTGGTCGCCTGCTCGGCGGTCTACCTGGCGCTGCCAGGGCCGGGCACGGCGCCAGCTGCGGCGGAGCCGGTCGGGCCAAGGCCGGCCGGCTGACCAGCACGGGGGTGGCCACCCAGCGCGCAGGGGCGAGCAATCGTGTGCATCTGCAGGTAGCATCTGCTGTGACCGCCGGGGCGAGCCGCCCCTTCCGAGTGCGCCCCGGGGCGCCTGAGCGGAGCGAGACCGCCGATGCCTGACTCACCGGTCACCCTCCGGGATGTCGCGGCGCGGGCCGGGGTCCACCCGGCAACGGCCTCCCGCGCCCTCAATCCCGAGACCAGGCTGCTGGTGCGGGAAGACACCGCCCGCCGGGTGCTCGACGCGGCCCAGACGCTGGGCTACCGGCCGAACCCGGTCGCCCGGAGCCTGCGCACCCGCCGCTCCAACACGGTCGGGGTGCTCATCCCTGACCTGACCAACCCGCTGTTCCCGCCGATCGTACGGGGCATCGAGGACCGGCTCGCCGCCGCCGGCTACGTGGCCCTGATCGGCAACACCGACGGCGACGACGAGCGCGAGCGGATCGTGTTCGAGCAGATGCGGGCCCGGCATGTGGACGGGTTCGTGCTTGCCACCGTGCATCTGAGCAGCGCGCTGCTGGCCGAGGCGGGGCGCGCGGAACTGCCCGTGGTGCTGGTGAACCGGCTGGCCGAGGACCACAGCATGCCGTCGGTCTCGGCCGACAACGAGCGCGGCATGCGGCTCGCCGTCGACCACCTCGCCGATATGGGCCATCGCCGGATCGCCCATATCGCCGGGCCGCAGGACGTGTCCACCGGGCTCAGCCGGTTCCGCGGCTTCGACGCCGCGCTGCGGGCGCACGCGACGGCCATGGACGAGGACCTGGTGGTGGTGGCGAAGGCGTTCTCCATCGAGGAGGGCCACCGGTGCTGCCGCCTGCTGCTGGAACGCGGCGCCCCGTTCACGGCGATCGCGGCCGGCAACGACATGCTGGCGGTGGGATGTTACGGCGCGCTGGAGGAGGCGGGCGTGCGCTGCCCCGATGACATGTCGGTGGTCAGCTTCCACGACATGCCGTTCATCGACCGGCTGCGGCCGCCGCTGACCACCATCCGGTTCCCGCACTACCAGGTCGGAACCGAGGCCGCCCAGCTACTGCTGGAGCGGATCGCTGGCGAGCCGGGCCCGGTCAAGGTGCTGTACCTGGCACCGGAGCTGATCGCGCGCGGCTCGACCGCCCCGCCCCGGTAGCCCGCGCCACCGGCCCGCCCCCGCCGTCGCCGCGGCGGCTTGTCTGCAAACGATTGGCAAACCCGGCGGCCAGGCGCCGGTAAGGCGGACATCCGGGGATACCGCCTGACAGCCGGTGTGAACGGCGCAAATGGAGTACGGTAAGCCCCGCTGGTTTCGCTGGCACGAGGGCGCGCGTGGCCGGGGGGAATACCGGGGGCCGCTCCCGGGGCCTGTTGCTGCGGAGGAGCAGTCATGAGCGGTGCCCTTGTTTCCCGGCTGCGGCTGCCCGGTGTGATCGTGGCCGCCGTGCTCGCGGTTGCCGCGGCCGGCTGCTCTGCCATCGGCGGCAGCGCCGGTACCACCGGCGGCGGGCTGCCGAGCCCGTCCGGCTCGCCGATCACCGTCGGCATCTCGCTCCCGCTGACGGGGGACTTCGCCGCCGACGGGCTGGCCACCGAGCGCGGGTACCAGCTCTGGGCCGACGACGTGAACAGCCACGGAGGCCTGCTCGGCCGGCCGGTCACGCTGGTCATCCGCAACGACAAGAGCGACCCGGACGTCACCGCCAGCCAGTACCAGGCGCTGATCAGCACCGATCACGTGGACCTCACGCTGGCGCCGTTCTCCTCGCTGCTGACCGCCGCCGCTCTGCCGGTCGTCAGCAGGCACGGGTACGCCTTCCCGGCCGGATCGGCCGGAGCGCCCGCGGTCTACGGGCTGAAGTCGGGCAGCCTGTTCTCCACCACCGTGCCGGTGGTCAAGCAGCTGGTCCCGTTCGTGCAATGGGTGACCACCCTGCCGCCGGGCACCCGCCCGACCAGCGCCGCGTATCCGCTGGTGGACGACCCGTTCGCCGACCCGCCCGTGCAGCAGGCGCAGAAGCTGCTGGCGGCCGCCGGGATCAGGACCGCGTACGCGCCGCCCAAGCCCTACAGCGCCAGTTCCTCGGCCTCCGCCCTGGCC
>JAIRTY010000774.1 GCA_031254715.1 Nocardiopsaceae bacterium
GGAGTAGCCAGCTACGGTTAACTCCGTGGCCGCCTTTGCTGCGGAACGGGAAAGCCTCGTGGCTCATGCCCGCCGCATGGCCGGCGACGGCCTCTCGGACGGCATGTCGGGCAATCTGAGTATCAGATTGCCCGACATGATCGTCATCACCCCCTCAGGGGTGCCCTACGACGCCATGACGCCCGCAGACATCGTCGTGATCAGCCAGGATGGCACGCTTCCCGGCGCTAAGCGCCGACGGCCCTCCACCGAGACCCCGATGCATCTGGCGGTCTATCACGCCTGCGGGCCGGCCGCCGGCGCTGTGGCGCACACGCACTCGCCGTATGTGGTCGCCCTGTCCGCGACCTCCGACGCGCTGCCCGCGGTGCACTACGCCATGGCCGGCCTGGGCGGGCCGGTACGGGTCACCCCGTATGCCCGGTTCGGGACCGCCGAACTGGCCGACCGCGCCGTCGCCGGGCTGGCCGGCCGTTCCGCGGTGATCCTGGGCAACCACGGTGCGCTGACTTACGGCGCCACCCTCTCGCAGGCCTACGACCGGGCCCGGACGCTGGAGTGGCTGGCCCGGGTCTACTGGCTCGCCGCCCAGGCCGGCCAGCCCCGCACGCTGACCGAAGAGCAGCTCACCGAGGTCGCTGACGCGACGAGGGAACTGCGTTACGGCGAGGAGTGAGCCGGCGCTATGCCGGCTGGCTCACATGGGCCGGACCTGGTCCGCCTGCAGGCCCTTCGGGCCCTGGCTGGCGGTGTACTCGACCTTCTGGTTCTCTTCCAGCGAGCGGTAACCCTGCATGTCGATGGCCGAGTGGTGGACGAAGATGTCGGGTGAGCCGTCATCGGGGGCGATGAAGCCGTACCCCTTCTCCGGGTTGAACCACTTCACGGTGCCCTGCGCCATCGGTAACTCCTTCGAAGGGGGACCTGCAACAGCGAGAAATTCAGCGTTGGATAATTCTGGGATATTCCCGGTGCGGGCGAGAGGAGACAGCGGTGGCGGGCAAGCAGCGCATCAGCTACGTCCCGGTCGAGCAGATGGACGAGCGCATGCAGGCCGAGATGGACCGGTGCCGGCGGGAGGGAACGCCGCGGCCGGAGAGCTCAGCGGTGCGCGCCCACGTGCCCGCCTGCTTCTGGTCGTTCGCGGACTCCTGGCGCGATATTTTCCGGAACGGGGTGTGCGACCACAGCATCAAGGAGCTGTGCCGGGTCTACATCTCACGCTCGGTCAACTGCGAGTACTGCGGCAACCAGCGCTCGGTGAAGGCGGCCGCCGCGGGCCTGGCCGAGGCCAAGTACGACGAGCTGCTCAACTTCGAGACGTCGGACCGCTACACCGAGCGGGAGAAGGCGGCACTCGCCTACGCCGAGGCGATCGCGTGGCGGATACCAGCCGACGACGCGTTCTGGGAGCGGATGTACCGGCACTTCAGCGAGCCGGAACTGGTCGAGCTCGGGTGCGCCGTCGCGCTCACGTTCGGCCAGCAGAGCTGGCTCCGGATGCTGAACATCGGCCACCACGAGGTGCTGCCTGGCACGTCGGCGTCGATGGCGCCCGGCTTCGAGACGCCGGAGAAGATGGCGCAGACCCTGCAATCCCCGCACTACTGGGCAGGGCAGGCATCCGCTGAGTGATTACCCCGCCTTCAGCCCGGCGGAGATGCGGCGGCGCCAGGAGGCGCTGGCGGACGTCATGGCGGAGCGCGGCGCCGGGGCGTGCCTGGTGTACGGGGCTGAGCGGGCCGGGTCAGGTATCGCCTGGCTCACCGGCTGGCCGGTGACCAGGGAGGCGGCGCTGCTGCTGGTCCCCGGTGAGCGCGACGTCATGTTCGTGTGCTTCGACAACCACGTGCCGAACGCGCGGCGGATGGCGCCCGGCACCAACGTCCGGCCCGGCGGCCGTTCAGCTCTCTCCGCCGCCCTGGACTTGCTGACCGCCCGGCCAGCACGCCTGGACCGGCTCGGGGTCATCGGCCCAGTGCCCGCAAGGGCCTGGGGTGCGCTCAGTAACGCCGCCGGCGAGATCGTGTTCCTGGACCCCGAGTACACGCGGCTGCGGCTGGTCAAGTCGGAGGAGGAGATCAGCTGGCTGCGGAAGGGGGCGCGGATGACCGACGACGCGGTCACGGCCCTGCGGGAGGGGGCCAGGCCCGGCGTGTCCGAGGCGGAGTGCGGTGACATTCTGGAGGCCGCCTACGTCCCGGCCGGCGGGCAGACCCATATCCGTTACCTGTGCGCCACGCCCATGAGCCAGCCTGAGACGTGCGTGCCGAGGCAGTGGCCCTCCGCTCGCCTGCTGGCCGCTGGCGACGCCCTGACCTGCGAGGTGAGCGCCAGCTACGGCGGCTACCCGGGGCAGTTGCTGCGCACGTTCGCGGTGGACGGCGAGCCGCCGCCGTTGTACGCGGACCTGCATGCGACGGCCGAGGCGGCGTTCACCGCCATGGCGGACCGGCTCCGGCCCGGCGCGACCGCCGCCGACCTGCTCGACGCCGCCAGCGTGATCACCCGGGCCGGGTACACGGTCTTTGACGACCTGGTTCACGGTTTCGGCGGCGGCTACCTCCCCCCGGTAATTTCCCGTTCCGCGGTGGAATCAGCAATCTCGCCGGACTTCACGTTCGCGTCCGGCATGACCGTGGTCCTGCAGCCGAACGTGATCACCCCGGACGAGCGGGCGGGGGTGCAGACCGGGGAGCTGATGCTGGTCACGCCGGAGGGGTGTGAGTCCCTGCACAGCTTCCCCCGGGGCCTGCGCCGGACCGGTATGATCCGTTCCTTATGAACCGGTTCGCGGTACTCGCCGGCGCCGCGGTCCTCACCGCCGGGCTGGCGGCCTGCGGCAGCAGCGGCGGGTCGGCCGTCAAGTCTTCCGCGAGCGGCTCCGCCGCCTGCACGCACGCCGCGATCCAGCACGACCTTTGAGCGCCGTGGCCTGCGGTCGCCGCCAAGCTCGGCTTCCGGCGCTCGCAGGTCACGTGGGTGTACGAGCCGTTCAACAACTCGTACGCGCCGGGGCCGAAGAAGTTCGACTTCGACATCAACGAGATCTCC
>JAIRTY010000844.1 GCA_031254715.1 Nocardiopsaceae bacterium
GCTGCGGTTCGGCTCACTGTCCGTTTCTACCCGGTGCCGGCGTGCCGTTACCCTGCGCTCGGTAAGGCGGCCCGGTCAGGAGTCGGGGGAGTCGGGGCGGTTCTGCTGCTCGGCGAGGAACCGCTCGAACTGGGCCGCCAGCTCGTCGGCGGTGGGCATGTGCTCCGCCTCGGCCGCGAGCAGGCCCTCCCGGTTCGCGGCCTCCGCGAACGCGTCGTACTGGCGTTCCAGCGCCTGCACGACTTCCAGGATCTCCTCCGAGCCCTCGACCTGGCGGGCGACCTCCTCGTCCGTCCGGCGGGCGGCTTGCCGCAGCTCCTCGTCCGGCAGCGAGAGGCCGCTGGCGCGGGTCACCGATTCCAGCACGGTCACGGCTGCCGCCGGGTAGGCGGCCTGGGACAGGTAATGCGGGACGTGCACGGCGAAGCCGATCGTGTCCTTGCCCGCCTCGCCGAGCCGGAACTCCAGCAGCCCGGCGATGCTGCCGGGGACCTGCAGCACGTCCGTCACCGGGCGGTAGCCGGCCAGCAGGTCGCGGCGGCTGCCATGGGCGGTCACGCTCAGCGGCCGGGTGTGCGGGACCCCCATCGGGATCCCGTAGAAGCCGATCACCAGCCCCGCCCCCAGCCGCGTGGCCAGCTCCGACACCGCGGCGGTGAACGATTCCCACTCATGATCGGGCTCGGGGCCGTTCAGCACCAGGAACGGGTTGCCCTCGCGGTCCCGGACCTGGTGGATCTCCAGTTCGGGGGCGGCGTACCGGGCCCAGTGGTCCTTCTCGAAGGTCATGACCGGGCGGCGGGACCGGTAGTCGATCAGCCGGTCCACGTCGAAGGTGACGACCGGCTCGTGCTCCAGGCTGTTGAGCAGATGGGTGGTGAGGAGCCGGCCTGCGCCGCCGGCATCGATGAAGCCGTCGAGGTAGTGCAGGAGCACGGCGCCGTCGAGTTGCGGCGCGTCGGGCCTCACCTGGTAGAGGTCTCCGGGATCTCGCATCACGCTGTGCCTCCCCCGGCATCTGCCCGGTCTGTTGTTAATTACAGCTAACCAGTCCGTGGCCGTCCGCAATCCCGCGTGCCACCGGGACACGGTACCCGGAGCGGGCCGCGGGCGCCGGGAAGGCCGGTATCCGCCGGGTCCCCGCTACCGCCCCGGTCCCCGGTGCTCACGCCAGCGCGCCATCATGGCCGGCCGCTCGCCCTGCACGAACTCGAGGAAGTCCAGCGACTCCGCCATCCGCTGCCCGGCCGGGGTCTCCGGCCCCAGCAGGCCGATCCCTTCCCTCGCCGCGGCCGCCCAGCGGGCGAGCACCTGATCCTGCCGGGCGGACACCTCCGTCCACACGTCGTCCAGTATCCGGTAGATGTGGCGCCGGGTCCCCGGCTCCCGTTCCCGGCTGATCAGGCCGACCTGGCTCAGGTAGCGGACCGCGCCGGAGATCGCGGCCGGGCTGGCGGCCAGCATCCGGGACAGTTCGCCGGCCGTCAGCGCGCCGGAGTCGGTGACCAGCAGTGCCACGAAGGTCCTGGCGGCCATGGGCGCGAAACCCGCCTGGACCAGGATGGCGTCGAACCGTTCGATGTACGGGCCGACGGCCGGCTGGTCCCGGCCGTCCGCGGCGGCCTCGGCACGGTCCGCGGGCTGCTGGGTCGCCATGGCGTCACCCCCTTCCTGTCCAGCCTGCCGGGTCATGCTCCCACGTTTCCCCGGGCCGGCCCCGGTAGCCGGCGCCGGGCGGGGTGCGGCCGGACGGCCGTGGCCGTCCGTGGGGCACCCCATCGTTCATACTATCGTGAAAGTTGTGTAAGCTACGAAACATGAGTGTGCCAATCGAGGTGGCCGGGCTGCGCAAGAGCTTCGGCCGCACGCTGGCCCTGGACGGGCTCGACCTGACGGTCGCCGCGGGCGAGGTGCACGGGTTCCTCGGCCCGAACGGGGCGGGCAAGACCACGACCATCCGCATCCTGCTCGGCCTGCTGCGCGCCGACGGGGGGACGGCGCGGCTGCTCGGCGGCGACCCGTGGCAGCAGGCGGCGAGCCTGCACCGCAGGCTCGCCTACGTGCCCGGCGATGTGACGCTGTGGCCGAACCTGTCCGGCGGCGAGGTCATCGACCTGCTCGGGCAGTTGCGCGGGGGCCTCGACGCCGGGCGCCGGGACCAGCTCCTGCAGCGGTTCGACCTGAATCCTGCCACCAAGTGCCGCGCCTACTCGCGCGGCAACCGGCAGAAGGTCGCGCTGGTGGCGGCCCTGGCGTCCGGCGCCGAGCTGCTGATCCTGGATGAGCCGACCGGGGGCCTGGACCCGCTGATGGAGGTCGTGTTCCGGGACTGCGTGACCGAGGAACGGCGCAGCGGCCGCACGGTGCTGCTGTCCAGCCACATCCTGTCCGAGGTGGAGGCGCTCTGCGACCGGGTGACGATCATCAGGGGCGGGCGCACCGTGGACAGCGGTGCCCTGTCCGACCTGCGGCACCTGACCCGGACCGCGATCGACGCCGAGCTGTCCGGCTCCGTTCCCGATCTCAGCCCGCTGCCCGGCGTGCACGACCTGGAAGTCACCGATCACCGGGTGCGCTGCCAGGTGGACACCGCCGGGCTGGCGGAGGCGATGCGGCTGCTGGCAGCCGCCGGGCTGCGCAGCCTGGTCAGCCGGCCGCCCACGCTGGAGGACATGTTCCTGCGGCACTACGAGACCGGGGAACCCGCGCCGGCGGTGGCAGCCCGATGACGGGGCTGGCCGGCACCGGGGCGCTGGCACGGCTGGCCATGCGCCGCGACCGTATCGGCCTCCCGGTCGCCCTGTACCTGATCACCGCGGTCGTCGCCGGCAATACCTACAGCCTCCGGCACCTGTACCCGACGCCGGCCGCGCGCGTGAGCCTGGCCGCCAGCGGCGGCAGCAACCCCTCGTTCCTGTTCCTTTACGGCCGGCTGGAGGGCACCTCGCTGGGCGCGGTGAGCGCCTGGCGGTATGCAGTCTGGGCGGCCATCTTCGCGTCGCTGATGAGCATCTTCCTGGTGGTCAGGCACACCAGGGCGGATGAGGAGGCGGGCCGGCTGGAGCTGGTGGGCTCGGCGGCGGTGGGCAGGCACGCGCCGCTCACCGCCGGGCTGGCGGTGGCCTCGGCTGCCAGTGGCGTGCTCGCCGCTGCGCTCGCGGTCGTCCTGATCCTGCTCGGGCTGCCGGCCGGGGGCTCGGTCGCGTTCGCCCTCGCCATCACCACCTGCAGCCTGGCATTCGCGTTCGTCACGGCGCTGGCCGCGCAGCTGGTGCCGGGCGCCCGCGCGGCCCGCGGGATCGCGATCGCCGCGCTCGGGGCAGCCTTCCTGCTGCGCGCGATCGGTGACGCGGCCGGTGCCCACGGCCCGTCCTGGCTGACCTGGCTGTCGCCGCTGGGCTGGACCGAGCTCACCCGCGCCTACGCTGGCGACCGGTGGTGGGTGCTGGCGCTGCCGGTGGCCTTGTCGCTGGCAGCGGGCGCCGGTGCCTACGCGCTGGCCGCGATCCGCGACCACGGCGCGGGCCTGGTGCCCTACCGGCCCGGCCGCCCGCGGGCCGGAGCCGCGCTGCGCGGTCCGCTCGGGCTGGCCTGGCGGCTGCAGCGGGCCACGCTGTCGGCCTGGGCGCTCGGCTTCGCGGTGACCTTTGCCGCCAGCGGGGCCGCTGCCAAGGGGATCGGGGGCTTGTTCGGCGGCAGTCAGCAGCTCCGGGAGGCCTTCCTGCGGATGGGCGGCCAGCCCGGGATCACCAATGCCTACCTGGCCGCCCTCATGTCCCTGGCCGGCCTGGGGGCCGCCGCGTATGCGACCTCCGCCGTGCTGCGGCTCCGGTCGGAGGAGACGGCACAGCTGGCCGAGCCGGTGCTGGCGGCCGGGACCGGCCGGGCCCGGTGGGTGCTCAGCCATGTCACCGTCGCCCTCGCCGGCACCGCGGCGCTGCTCGCGCTCGGCGGCGCGGCGGCCGGCCTCGGCTACGGGCTGCGGGCCGGGAACCTGGGGACTGAGGTGGGCCGGCTGGCGGCGGCGGCGATCGCGCAGCTGCCGGCGTCGCTTGCCATCGCGGCGGTCGCCGCCGCGGCGTTCGGGCTGCTGCCCAGGGCGGCCACCGCCCTCGGGTGGAGCGTCACCGGAGCGGTCTTCGTCATCGGCTGGTTCGGAGAGGTGCTGCGGTTCCCGCGGTGGCTGCTGGACGTCTCGCCCTTCACTCACGTGCCGAAGCTGCCCGGGGGCACGGTCACCGCCGCGCCGTTGCTGTGGCTGAGCGGGATCGCGGCGGCGCTGTGCGTGGCCGCCCTGGCCAGCTTCCGCCGCCGCGACGTCGGCTGAGGGCGGCGGCTGGCCGGGGCTACCCGTGGATCTTGCGGTGCTCGGTGAGCATGGCGACGAAGGTGGCGATGCGGCGGGCCCGGGTCTCGGGGCGCTTGGCGTCGGCGATCCGGTAGAGGATCGCGTACCTGTTCGCGCTGTCGAGCTGCTCGAAGAACTCCCGCGCCCGCTGGTTGCCCGCCAGCTCGCTGGCCAGGTCGGGAGGAACGGTGATGGCGGACTGGGACTCGTAGGCGCGCTCCCACCGCCCGTCGCCGCGGGCCCGCTCCACCTCCCGCAGGCCGGCCGGCTTCATCCGCCCGGCCGTGATCAGCGCCTCCGCCTGCTGCGCGTTCTTCTTCGACCACTTGCTGCCGGGCTTGCGGGGCGTGAACCGCTGCAGCCAGTACTCCTCGTCCAGCCGGCCCTTCTGGCCGTCGATCCAGCCGTGGCAGAGGGCCGCGGTCAGGGCGTCGGCGTAGGAGACCGTCGCCCGGCCGCCGCCGGCCTTCGCGATCTTCAGCCAGACACCGGGTGAGCTGTCGTGGTTGGCCGCGAGCCATTCCTCCCACGCGGCCGCCGAGTCGAAGGCGGCGACCGGCAGCGAGTCACGAGCCATGCCGCCAGTCAACCATGGCCAGCGGGCCGGCACCGGCCGCAAGCACGGGCGGGAGCACGGCCGGAATCAGGCCGCGGGCCGGGCAGTTGTATTTTCGCAAGTAAGAATCCACCCCCATCAGCCTGGGAGAACCGTGCCGCAGGGCCCCCGCAACCGCCGGTTCCTGGTGCTGGGTATCTGCTGCCTGAGCCTGCTGATCTTCGGCCTCGACAACACGATCGTGACCGTCGCCCTG
>JAIRTY010000017.1 GCA_031254715.1 Nocardiopsaceae bacterium
GAGATCGTCAAGACGTTCCCGATCAGCCGGCCGGCCACCGTGGGCGAAACGGGTCCAGCCGGCGAACTGCTGCCCGTGGACAGGCGCACGGTGCGGTATACGAGCCATTTCGTCGCCACCGAGGCCACCTGGCTGCCGGAGCGGGAAACAGGCGGGTCCGGCGGCTACGGCGGATGCCAGACCCTGCTGTCGTTCACCTACGCCTGCCGCGGCGACCCAGCGGTGCCGTTGCCGGAGATCTTGCCCATGCTGGAGCCGACCGGCATAGCGCTGGCCCAGCGCACCATCCTGGCCGGCGCCACGCTCGAAGGCCGGAAGATCCTGGCCAGGCTCGCCCGCGGCCAGGCCACCCAGGTGCAGAGCAACGACTTCCGCCGCTTCCTGGACGGGGTCTGGGCCGACTTCTACGACCTCGACTCCTACCGCATTGAGTCGGCGCAGGGCCCGCGGGCCACTTTCCTGGCCGCGAGCGGGGACATGGACATGGGCATGGCCACGGCGCGGGACCAGGCGCAGGCACTGCTTGGCCACGTGAATGACTCGTTGCAGGCCGCGTCCTCAGCCCGCAGCGAGGTGTTAGACACCCGGCTGAACCGGGTCGCGGCTGCCCTCACGGTCGTGATCGCGGCCGGGTTCGTGTCAGACCTGGCCCAGTTCCTCGCCCCCGGCGAGTCCCTCGGCATCCGGGCTGTCATCGTCGCCGCGGTGCTCATAATCGGCATCGGCACCCTTGCTTACACCATCAATCCCGCCCGCCTCCGGGACGACCTGCTCCGCACCCGGCCTGCGGGCACCAGGAAGGGCTCCGGCCCTGGGGCCGGTGTCACCGCCGGTGACCCGGCGGTGAGAGCGGTCAGTCACCTTCGCCCGCGACCCGCGCCCGGTGATCAATCCGCTGCCGACGCCCCGCCCTGGCGGGAATCACATCGTTAGGGTGATGGCCGCTCATCCTGTCCGGAGCCAGCCTCGTGCCAAGGACCGGAAGTGCAGGAGGGCGTCATCAAGCTCATCACCAGCAGCGCGCACCCTTGCGCGGGCGCCGCGGGCCCGTGCGCGAGACAGCGGTGATGGACGCCGAACGCGAGCGCTGGCCGCAGCGGTACCAGATCCGTGTCCGCGGCCGGCTCGGCCAGACGATCCGCTCCGCGTTCCCGGGCCTCCAGGCCCACCCGGAAGGCGGCGAGACCGTGCTGACGGGCGTGCTGGCCGACCAGGCTGCGCTCTACGGGGTGCTGGCCGAGGCCGAGGCGCTCGGGCTGGAACTCGTCGAAGTCCGCCGCGCGCCGCTGGCGGAGCCGCGGCAACCATCGTCATGAGCCGCTCCGCACATGCCGGGGCCGCTTCGTGCGGTCCAGCGGGCAATTCGGGTCGTACCAGACCCGTCGTGGGATGATTTTGCGATGTGGGACCTGGCGAGAGGGATGACGTTGCCGGGCGGGCCGTTCCTCGTCGTGGTCCGGGCCTGGTGGTTGCCCGCCCGGGGCTCTGGGAGCGGCTAGCCGGGCCATCCCGGGTGACGGTCGTGTCCGCGCCGCCGGGCAGCGGCAAGACGGTGCTGCTGCGATCGTGGCTGACCGAGGCCGGCCTGGCCGACTGCGCCGCGTGGGTGCCGGTGGGCCGGGATGAGCATGATCCGCAGCGGTTCTGGTTGTCTGTCACGGGCGCGCTGCGCCGGACAACGCCAGGTTCCGCGCGGGTGCAGGCCTTGACAGCGGCGCCTGACCTGGACGGGTGGGCGATCGTGGAACGGCTGTTGTCGGATCTGGCGCGGCTGCCGGACCGGATCTGGCTGGTGGTCGATGACGTGCACGAGCTGGACCCGGACCAGGCGCTGCGGCAACTGGAACTGCTGCTGATGCGGGCGTCGCCGCAGCTGCGCTTCGTCCTCGCCACCCGGCATGACGTGCGGCTGGGGTTGCACCGGTTGCGGCTGGAAGGCGAGTTGGCCGAGATCCGCGAGCCCGATCTGCGGTTCAGCCCGGCCGAGGCGAGCGAGCTGTTCGCGGCGGCGGGGGTGGAACTGCCCGGGCCGGCGGTGACGATGCTGCACGAGCGGACGGAGGGGTGGGCGGCGGGGCTGCGGCTGGCGGCGCTGTCACTGACCGGGCACCCGGATCCGGCGCGGTTCGCTGCCGAGTTCTCCGGCAGCGAGCGGACGGTGGCCGAGTACCTGCTGGCAGAAGTGCTGGACCGGCAGCCAGCGGCGGTGCGGCGGCTGCTGCTGCGCACCAGCGTGCTGGAACGGGTGAACGGTGAGCTGGCGGACCTGCTGACCGGAGACCAGGGCGGGGAGCGGGTGCTGCAGGACCTGGAGGCCGCGGGAGCGTTCGTGGTGTCGCTGGACGCGGCGCGGTCGTGGTTCCGCTACCACCAGATGTTCGCCGGGCTGCTGCGGCTGGAGCTGCGCCGCACCGCGCCCGGTGAGATGGCCGGGCTGCACCTGGCCGCCTCCGGCTGGTTCGCCGGGCACGGGTTCGGGGTGGAGGCGGCCCGGCACGCCCAGGCCGCCAGGGACTGGGGCCTGGCCGCCCGGCTGCTCGCCGGTCGCTGGCCGGGGATGTACCTGGACGGGCAGGCCGCAGCCGTCCATGAGCTGCTCGCCGGGTTCCCAGCGGAGGCTGCGGCGGTGGATGCCGAGCTGGCGGCTCTGGCCGCGGCCGATGAGCTGGCCCGCGGATCCCTGGGGGAGGCGGAGCGGTATCTGGGGCTGGCGGATCGGGGGCCGGTGCCGGCTGACCGGCGCGGGCAGTTCCAGTTGCTGCTCGGCGTGGTCAGGCTGCTGCACGCGCGGCAGCGCGGGAACCCGCAGGCGGTGGCCGAGGAGGCGCAGCGGCTGGAGGCCACGGCGGAGGCACCGGCGGCGGCGCAGCCTCACCTGGGCGAGGACCTGCGCGCGCTGGCGCTGATCAGCCTGGGCAGCGCCGAGATGTGGACCACCCGGTTCCAGGAGGCATCCGGGCACCTGGAGCAGGGCGTCGCGCTGGCGCGCCAGGTCGGGCGGCCGTTCCTGGAGTTCAGCGGCCTCGCGAACCTGGCGATGGCCGCAATCGCGGGGCCGTTGGCTGAGAAGGCCGGCACCGGGCGGCCGTTCGCGCGCATCGCCGGGCACTGCACGCAGGCCATCGAGCTGGCCGAGCGGCACGGCTGGACCGACGAGGCGGCCGCCGGTATCGCCTATCGGACCCTCGGCGTCGTGCTGGCCTGGCAGGGACGGCCCGAGGAGGCAGAGCCGCTGATCCGCCGCGGCGAGCGCACCGTGACGGCGGAAGCAGAGCCCGGGCCCGCGATAGGGGTCTGCTTCGCCCGCGCGATCCTGGAGCTGGCACGTGGCCGGTATCAGGACGTACTGGCAGCCGCCCAGGCCGTCGAGCGGCTGGCAGGGCGCCTGGAGACACCCGATCTGGTCGTCCCGCGGGCGCGGGCACTGCAATTGCTGGCCCTTGCGCGCCTCGGCGACACCGGGCACGCCGAGCAGGCCCTTGCCGGCCTGGCAGAACGAGCGCGGGAACGCGGGGACGTTCGCATCGCCACGGCCGGAGTGCGGCTCGCCCAGGACAACCCGCAGGGGGCGGCTGCCGCGCTCGCGCCGGTGCTGGCCGGCGCCGCTTCCGTGTTCCCCTGGAACTGGCTGGCTCAGGCGTTCCTGCTGGAGGCGAGCGCCCGGGACGCGCTCGGCGATCAGATCGCCGCCGGCCGGGCTTTGGAGCGCGCGCTGGACCTGGCCGAGCCCGACGGGGCGATGTTGTGGTTCCTGGTGCATCCGGTGCCGGGCCTGCTGGAACGCCATTCCCGGCACCGCACCGCACACGCGGCCCTGGTCGCCCAGATCCGCGGCCTGCTCGCGATGCCAGCGGGGTCCGCTGGCATGGTGGCCGCTCCCGGGCGGCGGGGTACCGGCGGGCCGGCCCCGCGGCTGACAGAGCCGCTCAGCAGCAGCGAGGTCCGGGTGCTGCGCTACCTGCCCACCAATCTGACCGCGCCGGAAATCGCCGGCGAGCTGTCGGTCTCGACCAACACCGTCAAGACCCACATCCGCAACCTCTATGCCAAGCTCGGCACCCACCGGCGCGCCGAGGCGGTCACCCGGGCCCGCGACCTGGGCCTGCTCGCACCCTCCGCCCGCGCCGCCCGCTAGCGCTGCGCCCCGGAGGCTCGCGCCTGCCGGCGGCGAGCGCGGGCCCGTCCCGGTGCGAATCACACCATCCGGGCGATTGCCCGCTCACCCTGTCCGTCCGGAGCCTGAAGACGATTGCGGAGGTCATTTCACGCACGGGCAAGGGAGAGGGTTCGCATGATCTACCACATCAACCGCTTCGCCACGAAGAAAGACGCACCGGAGGACCAGCTGTCGCACGTGCTTGAACTGATGCACAGGCTCGGCAAGGAGCTGGCGGCGGTCGAGTTCTACTGCGTCGGCCGCGACTTCAGCGGCGAGTTCGACATCGGGGCGCTGTACGCGCTGAAGGACATCGGCGCGTACCGGACGTACATGTTCGCAGCGCTTCACGAGGACATTGACAACGCCGGCCTGCCCCTCGTCACCAACCAGGTCTCCTACGACCTCACCGACGACCCCGACCCGCAGATCGGCGACAAGATGGCCCAGGTCCACCGGGACCGCTTCGCGCAGCGGCCTGAGCTCCGGCGCCTGATCACCAGCCTCGGCTCGTACCAGGGCCCGGGTACAGAGGACGTGGCACCCCGCCCCGCGGGCACCGGCGGCCAGCCGGGTGAGGGCTGAGGACCATGAATCTCAGTCCCGACCCTTCCTTCGACTTCAACCTGCTGCGCTGGCTCGGCGGCGCCCCGTACCACGGCGCCGACGTCGCCGAGGTCCTGAAGCTGGCCGGCCGGCTGACGGCCGGCGACTTCGAGAGCTGGTACTCGGAGTTCTTCTCCCTCGCCGAGCGCGTCGCTCGCGAGGGGTGGCAGGACCGGCCGGCCACCCCGGTCACCCGTCGTGACCGGGCTTTCCGGGCCGCTGCCTACTACCGGGCGGCCGACTTCTACCTGCACGGCAACCCCGCCGATCCGCGGATCAAGATCACTTGGGCGGAGGCCAGGGATCAGTTCGACCGGGCGATCGCCGAGCTCATCCCCGCCGGTGAGCGGGTCACGATCGCCGCTGATGGCTTCGACATCCCCGCGATCTATTACCGGGCGAGCCGCGACCCCGCGCCCCGCCCGACGGTGCTGATGTGCAACGGCTTCGACGGCAGCCAGGAGGAGATGCTGCATGTCAGCGGCTTCGCCGCCCTCGAGCGCGGCTTCCACGTCCTGACTTTCGAAGGGCCCGGCCAGCCAACCGTCCTTCGCGAGCAGGGGCTGGGCTTCCGGCACGACTGGGAGGCCGTCGTCTCGCCCGTGGCCGATTTCTGCGAGACCATCCCGGAGATCGACGCTGGGCGGCTGGCGCTGCTCGGCCTGTCCTTCGGCGGGTACCTCGCGCCCCGGGCGGCCGCCTTCGAACCGCGGATCGCAGCGGTGATCACCATCGACGGCCTGTTCGACGGCTACGAATCGGTGACCAACCTGCTGACGCCGCCGCTGCGATCGCTGCTCGAGGCCCGCGACGCCGATGGCTTCAACGCCGCCATCCGGCCGGCCATGGATCACGGCACGGGCCTGCGCTGGTGGATCGAGCAGGGAATGTGGGTGTTCCGCGCTGACACCCCGTACGAGTTCTACGACCAGGCCCGCCGGTACACCCTGGCAGGAGTCGTGGACAAGATCGCCTGCCCGGTCCTGGTATGCGAGGCGAGCGCCGACGACTTCAACCCCGGGCAAGCGGACCGGCTCGCCACCGCACTGGGTGACCGGGCAACCCTCCGCTCCTTCACCCCGGGGGAATCGGCCGAAGCCCACTCCCACCTCGGCGCCTGGGTCCTCATGAACGGGGTCGTCTTCGACTGGCTCACCGGCACCTTCGATGCGTCAGCCCCGGGGACGGCGGCGATGACCGGCAGGCACAACCACCCCGAATCGAGTGCACCATGACCGTCTACAACGTCGTCCTGTTCGCGCACATCACCTCGGTGATCATCATGTTCGCTGGCGTGACTGCCGACTGGCTGGCCGTCGCCGGCCTGCGGGGCACCCGGGACGCCGGGCCGGCCCGCGCCTGGATCCGGACCCTGGAGATATCCGCGGCCTTCGGGCCCTGGGCACGCTTCGCGGTGCTTGGCGCCGGCCTGTACCTCGCGGTGGACGCGTGGTCCTGGCCGGGCTGGATCATCGTCGGGCTCATCTCCTGGGTGGCGTTCGTCATTCTCGGCGAGCCGCTGACCGGCCGTGAGCTCCGCGAGATGGGCGCTGCCGTGCGAGCAGAGCCAGGCACGCTGCCACCGGCCCTTATCGCCCGGCTGCAGCTGCCGCGCCTGTGGCAGGCGGTCCTGGCCCGGGCAGGCCTGGGCATCGGCGTCGTCTTCGTCATGGCCGTCAAGCCGCCAGCGGCGGTGGCTGGCGTGGCCGTCGTGCTCGGCGCACTGGCCGGCTACAGCTCGGCACGGCTGTCGTCCCGGCCCGGCCGGGTCGGTACCCACCCGAGGGAGGAAGCCCGCTAAGCACCCCAGCAGCACCACGTTCCACATCGTCACCCGCCGGATGGACGCTGAAGATTGCTGGCTGGCACGATTGTGACCGTGGTGACAGCCGGGGAGGGCAGGCCGCTGGGCGGCAAGGTGGCGCTGGTGGCCGGGGCGACGCGGGGAGCTGGCCGGGCCATCGCGGTGGAGCTGGCCCGCGGCGGTGCGGTGGTTTATGCGACCGGGCGGAGCAGCCGGGTGGCCGGGCCGTCGGAGGTCGGCCGCCCGGAGACGATCGAGCAGACCGGCGAGCTGATCGCCGCCGCGGGCGGCGAGGGGGTGGCGCTGCGCGTTGACCACCTGCAACCCGATGAGGTCCGGGGGCTGATCGAGCGGATCGACCGTGCTCACGGCCGGCTGGATGTCCTGGTCAATGACATCTTCGACGGCGGCCGCTACGCGCAGTTCGGCACCAAGTTCTGGGAGCATGACCTGGCCGGCGGCCTGCGGATGCTCCGCATCGGCATCGACACCCACGCCATCACCAGCCACTTCGCACTGCCGTTGCTGACCCGCCAGCCCGGTGGGCTGGTGGTGGAGATGACCGACGGCACCGCCGAGTACAACGCCGCCTACCGTCATCACGAGGGGTTCTACTACGACCTGGTCAAGGCGGCTGTGCACCGGATGACGATCGCGCAAGCCCACGAGCTCGCCCCCTACCGGGCATCGGCGGTAGCGGTCACCCCCGGGTGGATGCGCTCAGAAGACATGCTCGACGCCTACGGCGTCACCGAGCAGACCTGGCGGGAGGCCACCGCGAAGGTGCCGCACTTCTGCATATCGGAGTCGCCGGCCTACACCGGCCGGGCGGTCACCGCCCTCGCCTGCGACCCCGAAGTAGCCCGCTGGTCCGGGCAGGTCCTCTCCACCGGCCAACTCGCGCCGGTCTACGGCTTCACCGACACCGACGGGACTCAGCCTGACTGCTGGCGCTACGTCGTCGAGGTCCAGGACAAGGGCCTCCCCGCCAGCGACCACGGCTACCGGTAACGAGCCGGCCTGCGCGGATCGCTTGGGTGCCGGTCAGCACCTAGCCCTGGAAACGGAGGCCGGCGAACGGTCCGGCCTGACGCACGACACGACCGCCCACCAGCGTGAGGTTCGACGTAATCCGCCGGAAGTCCTGGTCGCTCACCTGCAGCGGATTATCGGACAGCACCGCGAGATCGGCGAGCTTGCCGCTCTCGATTGTGCCGAGCGCGTCGTCGTCGAACGACAGGTAGGCGCTGCCGCTGGTATACATCCGCAAGGCGTCGAGGCGCGAGATCGTCTGGCCGGTGATCCCGGACAACTGGCTGGCGTTGTTGTTGCCGGTGGTCATGAAGTACATCATCAGCCACGGGTCCATCGGGCCGACGACCGTCGCGTCCGTTCCCGCACCGAGCGGTATCCCGGACTCCACCAGGCTGCGGAACGGCGGGCCCGCCTGCGCGCCGGCCGCGCGGATGAAGCCGTAGCCCTGGATGTTCAGGCCGATTCCCATCGCCTTGACCTGAGCGATCTCGTCATCGGTGATGGGGTCAACATGACACAGTGACCAGCGCATCTGGGCGATTGGGCCGACTTTCGCAGCTTCCTGGTATGCGGCGATATGGAACGCGACCTCTTGCGGCGTCAGGGAGTGCTGAGTGAGCGTCCAGCCATTCTGGGATGCGAATTGGTAAGCCTGCACATTGATCGGATCGGTCGTCGAGTTGTGCACGCGCTCGCCGACACCAATCGGACGGTACCGCTGATCGCCCAGCTGATTGAGCTGATTTGCGATCCTGGTCTCCATCTCGCTGATCCCGGGATCGCCGCCGCTCCAGTTGAAGAACCGGATCCGCATGTTGAGCTGATCGGATGCCCAGAGCTGCAGGGCGTACTTGTACGAGGTCAGGCCGACCAGCCCGCCCATGTCCTGGACCATCGTCAGTCCGAGCTTGGTGGCGTGGTCCACCGCGTCGGCTGTACCGCGCAGCCGATCGGCGTCACTTTGCACGGCTGAAAGCGCGCTCATCGCACTCGCCGGATTTACCGTGCCGTCGCTGTTGACCGTCACGCCGTGCGCCGTGAAGAACGCCGCGCCCTGAGTGCTGGTTATGCCAGCGCCCCCGCCCTGGGACTCGGACAGGACGACCGGGTTTTGCGGCGCGGCCGAGTCGAGCTCAGCTGGAGTGGGTAGCCGGCTCTCCTTTAACCCGAGCCGGTTCCAGCCACCGAAGCAGGTGATGAACTGGCCCTCAGGTACCGTCTTCGCCCGCTCAGAAATGATCTGCTGCAGTTCGCCGATGGACTGGGCCACCTCGATGTCGCGGACGCCATAGCCGGGGTTAGTGCCGAGCCGGATGAAGTGGATGTGGGAGTCGTTGAGCCCCGGAATTACGGTTGCCCCGCGGAGATTGACAACCTGCTGCGCGCCTCCGCCGCCGCTGTTACCGACCGCGACGATGCGGCCGTCGCGGATACTGACGGAGTTCGCGACCGTGTTCTGCGCGTCGAGGGTTAAGACGTTGCCGTTGGTGAGTAACAGATCGTCCGGCGCGCCACTTGCGCCAGAAGCGCTGGCGGACCTCGTCGAGGCGCGCGCGGAACCCATTCCAGCCACGGAGCCCGCGGCCAGGGCTGCGCCGGCCGCAGCGCCGTTGACGAAAGCCCTCCGCGAAAACCTTGGCTTGTCATTATTGGCGCCTGCCATCGCACGACCCTTCCGCCAGCGGTTCCTGCAATCGATTGTGATTGGACCGTATGCCGGTTCTAGGCGACCGTCAATAGGTTGATGGAGCTTTACCCCAAATTAGGTAACTTGACCTGTATTGATCCGCATGCGAAGCGAAGCGGAGAGCGGCCGTGACCGGAGCCTCCGGCGCGACCTTGCCCGGTGAGGGCTCAGGCAAGGCCGGACTCGAGCAGGGCTCGCCGGAAGATCGGCTCAAGCCCGTCTTCCATCCATAGCTGGCTGCCGAGTTCTGCGGCGGGAACCGTCCGGCGGTGCGGTATGCCGGGCTCGGGATTCCAGCGGAGCAGCCGGACCTCGGCTCGCCACAGGCTACCCGGCCAGGCACGCCGACCGGGTAAAGCCGAGCAGCCTCGCTTGCTCGACTTCGGCGCAGGCCTCTTCCAGTAGCTCCCGCCGGAGCGTCTGCAGCCAGTCCTCCCCGGCCTCGGGGCGGCCGCCGGGCCAGCCCCAGCGCCGTCCATCGGGGCTGATGAGCACCACCCGGCCGTCGCCGGTGACACAGAAGGCGTTGGCCCCATGCGGGCGGCCTGCCGGAACGCGGGCGGGCGAGTGCCACGAAACGGCCCACCGCTGTCCCCGGGAGGAATAGGAAAGCTCCTCGCCGTCGGCTGCGGCCCGGCCGCCCAGGACAATCCGGGCCCGAGGAGGAGGACATCGCCCGCCGCTAGGCACGCTCAAGTATCCCCGGCGTGGCCCGCCACCCGGCGGCGGCGTCCGCCCGCCGCCCGGGCATGGAACGATTGGCTGCGCCGCTGCAGGGAGGAGGAATCTCGAGCATGGTGACGAGCCCATCGCAGGACCCTGGAACCCGCGCGCGAGGCCGAGCGGAATGGCGAGCGCTGATGACGGTCAGGGTCGCAGGAGCCATAGTCCTGGTGACGGTGATTACCGTAGCGGGGGTCGTCGGGCTGGCGACCGGTCACTATCGCAGCGGGATTACTGCGCTCATGATCACCGGGGTCGGATCGGTCATCACCATCGCGGGGTGGGCCCTCCGCCGGCGGCGCAGCGGCGGCTGATAACGGAACCCGCTGTGGCGGCCGCGCCCCTGGCCTCCCGGCGGGTGACGGGAGGCCAGGAGACGGGGCTACGGCTGCCCGAGGAAGACCGGGTTCGTCATCCCTGCCATGGGGCCGGGCAGGCCGGTGGCCTGGCTGCTGACCGGGTGGCGGACTTCCGCCCGGACGTAGGCCGAGACGTCGGCGGTCGTCTGCCAGGTCACGGTAGCGGCACCGGAGGCTGGCAGGGCCTGGCTGAGGGTCTGGCCCTCGTCGGTGATGAGCACCGCGGTGCCCCCCGGGACGCCGCTGACGTCCAGGGTCACGGTGATCGGCTCGCCAGTGCCGACGTTGAGCCGTTCCCCGATGCCGGCGGTCTTGCCGCCGCCTGCGGCGCTCATGGCGAGGTCCACGCTGGCGGACTCGGCAAGCCAGGTCCGGCCGGCCTTCAGCCCGGCGATGATCGCGTCGGTGGTCAGGTCGCTGGCGAGGACCACGTTGTGCGGCAGGCCGATCACCTGCGGCTCGCTGTGCGCGTCGCTGTCGCCCATCGCCGGCAGCCACTGGCCGCCGTTGCGGGCCGCCTGCACCAGCATGCCGTCCCACATCTGGACGGCGATTTCGTCGTCGGCGGTCCACGGCCCGTTCCACACCTCGACCGCGTCCACCTTGTCATAGCCGAACTTCCAGTTGCAGGCCAGGCAGGTCGCGAACGGATGGGCGGCCACGGCGATCGCGCCCGTGCGGTGGATCTGATCGACGAAGCCCGGCAGCTCCCCGTCCCGGGCCCGGTACCGCCAGTCGATCCAGGTACCGGCCGGCAACCCAGCGATCACGTAGTGGCCGTTGCGGGTCGTGGCCTCCTCCCCGGTAATGATCAGCAGATCGGAGCCTGCGAACGGGCCCCACGCCGCATGCGAGGAGGAGGTGTTGTGGTCGGTGCTGGTGATGAAGTCCAGGCCCGCTGCCCGCGCACCCGCTGCGACCTCCGACGGCAGCCTGCGCCCGTCGGAGTAAACCGTGTGCAGGTGCGAGTCGCCCCGGTACCAGGCCCGGCCGCGGCCGGCCGCCCGCAGCGGCGGAAAGTCCGGCTTGAACGCGGGCCCGGGCGGGCCGGAGGTCAGCGTGATCTGTACCGTCCAGTCCAGTCCGGACGGCGCGACCGTGTACGGGCCGAGCGCTACCTGCCAGGTCCCTGGGTTCACCGGGCCTGGCAGGTAGCCGGGGGTGGCGTCGGAGTTGCTGATCGAGAAGCTGGTGCGGAAGCCGCCGGACCAGCCCCGGAACCCGGCCCGCTGGCCGAGTGCCGTGCCCCGCTCGTCGAAGATCCCTATGTCCAGGGCATTGCCGAGAACCCCGGGCGGGACGGACGGCCGGTTGTAGCTGTAGCTGACCTCGATCTGCGCTGCCCCGCTCGGCACCTCGACCGGTACATACACGAAGTCCGGCGCGCCGATACCGAAGTGGCCGTTGATCGTCTTTGTCTGCGTGGCGCCGGTGGCGGCGCTGGCGAACCGCACCGGTGCCAGGATAGCCACGCCCGCCGCCCCGGCCACGGTGGCCGCGGCGAGGAACCCGCGGCGTGACATCGAGCCGCCTGGTTCCGCAGCGGCGGTTAACTTGCCTGCCTGGATCCCGGCGTTCTCGCCCGCCTCGCTTCCGCATCCGCACATGTGCTCTCCCAGGTCCGCTGGAACTCAACGTGCCCACCATGACGAGCCAGAGTGGCGGGCACGCAGCGGGCAGGTGACCGCCGGGATAACGACGGGCCGCGGCTCCCAGCGGGAGCCACGGCCCGGATAGAGAGTGCAGCCGGCTTGCCGGAGCCGGCCTCACGCCGGCCGGATCCCGGGCGTCACGCCGAGCCTGCTCAGCGGCCGGCCAACAGCCACCCGATGGCCGTCCCGCCGGGCCCGCCGTCCGTCGCGCGCCCGGCGGGCGGCGGTTGCCCGGGTGATCATGTCCTTGCGCTGCTCGGCTGCGACGGCCTGAGTGATGGTGGGGTGCATCTCCGCCTCCAGTGGGTCCGCTGGCGGCGCCTGGTGACCGCCGCGAATGTTCCGCAATGCTGTTTGGTAGCTGAGACCACACCGCCGGGCAGAACTCATCGGCCGCCGCGGCACAACGTCGAGCCCGCCGGGGCGACGGGATCAGCGGCAGGGGGTGTCAGCGCTTGCGCGCCACCCCGCACCACATGGCCACCGGGCCCGCAGGCCGCGGCCCGGGTTCCGGGCGCCAGTCCGGCAGTTGCACCAGGCCCGGCGCCACGAGTTCCAGGCCGGCGAAGAACCGGGCGACCTCGGCGCGCGAGCGCGGGAACATCGGGGCCACCCGCTGGCTGTAGCCTGCCGCGGCCCGCACGGCGGCGGGGTCGATATCGCTGGCGGGGTGGCCGATGACCAGATAGCTGCCAGGCGGCGCGGCGCCCATCAGGACGGCCACGATCTGGTACGGGTCGTCGGCGCCGCCGATCAACTGCAGCACGCCCAGCAAGATGATCGCAACCGGCTGGCCGAGGTCCAGCGTCGCCGCCGCCTCGCGCAGGATCGTCTCGGTGTGGCGCAGGTCGGCGTCGAGGTACCTGGTGGCGCCCTCCGGCGAGGAGGCCAGCAGCGCCCGGGCGTGGGCCAGCACGATCGGATCGTTGTCCACGTACACGATCCTTGATTCCGGCGCGAGGGCCTGCGCGACCTCATGGGTGTTATCAGCCGACGGCAGCCCGGTGCCGATGTCAAGGAACTGGCGGACCCCGGCCGCCCCGGCCAGGTAACGCACCGCGCGGCCGAGGAACGCGCGCTGCTCGCGGACGCCGGCCACGATGCCGGGGAAGGCGCCGATCACCTGCTCGGCGGCCTCCCTGTCGGCGGCGAAATTGTCTTTGCCGCCCAGCCAGTAGTTGTAGACCCGGGCCGGGTGCGCATCGCCGGTATCTAATTCCGCCGGCGGATCCGCTTCCGGGCCCAGGTGACCGGGGTGCATCCCATCCTTTGCCACAATCTGCCATTCTCCCGCGCCGCGGCCCGGCAAACCGGTGCCGCCGGCACTGTCGGTTGAGTTGCGGGCATTGTCACGCTGATCAGCGGATGTAGCCGGCGAGCACCTCGCGAATCGCAGTGAGTTGCGCGATCTCGGCGTCGATCTCGGCCACCCTCCGCCTGGCGAGGGGCGAGATGCTGTCGGAGTCCGGCGCCGCGGTGATGATGCCGGCGATCTCGTCCAGGCTGAGCCCGAGCCGCTGGGCGCTCCTGATCATCCGTAGCAGCGTGATGGTGTGCGGCGGGTACTGCCGGTGGCCGGCGGCGTTGCGGCCGGGCTGGGCGAGCAGACCGCGCCGCTCGTAGTAGCGGAGCGTCTGGACGTTGACGCCAGCCGCACTGGCGACCTCCCCGGACCGCAGCCGCCGGGCCGGGGAGGTCGCATGCTCCCGCATCTCGTGCCGGAGGGTCATGCGCCGCCTCCGCTATTTGACCCTGAGGACCGTGCCGTGGCCTGCGGTTGCGGCCGGGCCGCCAGCGAGGCGAGGAGCCGCCGGGCCCGGCCCGCCGACCCGGCGGGGTCGGCCGGGTCTGGCAGCACGACAGCGACCAGCTCCGACACCCCGATTGCTGCCAGGCGGCCGAAGGCGGCTGCGACTTCGGCTTCGGTGCCGACCACGGCGACATCCACCGGCTCTCGTGCAGCGGCCGCCCCGTAGGACAGGACAGCCTGGTAGGAATCGTATCCGCCGAGGGGAGCGAGGCGCGGCGCCAGGGCGGCGCGGCCTCGCCCGGCGTCATCGCAGACGCAGACAATCACTCCCGCGGTCACCGGCGGCACGGGACGTGCTGCTGCCGCGGCGCCGCGTGCCACTGCCGGGAACACCACCTCAGCCAGGTAGGACTCGTCGCACATCCAGGTCAGGACGCCGTCCGCCACGGCGCCGCCGGCCGACAGCATCCCAGGGCCGGTCCCCGCCAGCACGATCGGCACGCCG
>JAIRTY010000066.1 GCA_031254715.1 Nocardiopsaceae bacterium
CGCCAGGCAGGGCAGAATGGCGGCGTGGAACCGGAACCCCTGCAGTCACAGCGCCGCCGCGACGTGGTCCTGCTGGGATCGACCGGGTCAATCGGCACCCAGGCACTGGATGTGATCCGGCGCAATCCCGGCCGGTTCCGGGTGGCCGGGCTCGCCGCCGGCGGCAGCGATCCCGGTCTGCTCGCCGCCCAGGCGCTCGAGTTCGGGCCCGAGGTGGTGGCGGTGGAACGGGAGGACGCCGTCGCCGCGGTGACCGGCGCGCTGCGCGCCCGGGCCGGCCAGTGCCCGGCCCCGGCGGCGCCCGCGCCCAAGGTGCTCGGCGGCCCGGACGCGGTGGCCGAGGCTGCCGCGTGGCCGTGCGACGTGGTGCTCAACGGGGTTACCGGCTTCAGCGGGCTGCCGGCGACGCTGGCCGCGCTGACGGCCGGGCGGGTGCTCGCGCTGGCGAACAAGGAATCGCTGATCGCCGGGGGGCCGCTGGTGGCCGGCCGGGCAGCGCCGGGCCAGATCGTGCCGGTGGACTCCGAGCACTCCGCCATCGCGCAGTGCCTGCGCGGGGGCAGCGCGGGCGAGGTGGCCCGGCTGGTGCTGACCGCCAGCGGCGGGCCGTTCGCCCGCCGCAGCCGGGAGGAGCTGGCCGCCGTCACGCCGGAGCAGGCGCTCGCGCACCCCACCTGGAACATGGGCCCGGTCATCACGATCAACTCGGCCACGCTGGTCAACAAGGGGCTCGAGGTGATCGAGGCGCACCTGCTGTTCGGGGTGGGCTTCGACCGGATCAGCGTGGTCGTCCACCGGCAGTCCGTCATCCACTCCATGGTCGAGTTCACCGACGGCTCGACCATCGCCCAGGCGAGCCCGCCGGACATGCGGATCCCGATCGCGCTCGCCCTCGGCTGGCCGGACCGGGTGCCAGCGGCCGCGCCCGCCATCGACTGGTCGGCCGCGCACACCTGGACGTTCGAGCCGCTGGACGAGGAGGCCTTCCCGGCCGTCAGGCTGGCCAGGGAGGCGGGCCAGGCGGGCGGCACCGCGCCCGCCGCCTACAACGCCGCCAACGAGGTGTGCGTGTCCGCATTCCTGGCGGGAAGCATCCGGTTTCCGAGGATCGTGGACATCGTGGCCCGGGTAGTCTCGGAGCATGACGGCCCAGCGGGGGATGCCGTGACAATCGAGGACGTGCGTGCCGCTGACAGCTGGGCTCGGCGGCGGGCCCGTGAGCTGACGGGCGTGGCGAGGGGAGAAACCGCCGGATGAGCTTCTTCCTCGGCGTCGTCATCTTCGTCCTGGCGCTGCTGATCTCGGTCATGCTGCACGAGGCCGGCCACTTCCTGACCGCCAAGCGGTTCGGCATGAAGGTCACCCAGTTCTTCGTGGGGTTCGGGCAGACCCTGTGGTCGTTCCGGCGGGGCGAGACCGAATACGGGATCAAGGTCCTCCCGGCTGGCGGCTTCGTGAAGATCACTGGGATGACCGACCTGGAGGAGGTCGACCCGGCCGACGAGCCGCGCTCGTTCCGGCGGCATGCTGGCTGGCAGCGGATCATCGTGCTGGCGGCCGGGTCGTTCATGCACTTCGTGCTGGCGCTGGTACTGCTGTTCATCCTGGCCGCGGGGATCGGCCTGGCCGCGACTAGCAACTCCACCGCGATCGGCGCCGTCGACCCGTGCACGCCGAGCAGCCTCAGCGGCGGCTGCCAGCATGGCAGCACCTCGTCACCGGCCGGCCGGGCCGGTCTCAGGGCCGGTGACAAGATCGTCGCCGTCGGGGGAGAAAGCGTCACCGGCTGGACCCAGATGGGCCGGGTGATCCGGCGCCAGCCGCATAACCGCCCGATCCCGGTCACCGTGATCCGCGACGGGCACCGGCTGACCCTGCACCCCACCCCCGCGACCACGCTGAGCGGCGGCAAGCACATCTCGTTCCTCGGCATCTCGCCGGTGGTGACGTTCCAGCGCAAGAGCCCGGTCGCGGGCCTGTCCTATGCGGGCTCGGCGTTCGGGGCGACGGTCACCGGCTCGGCGAAGGTGATCGCCAGCCTGCCGCGGGCTCTCCCTGACCTGTTCGCCAAGAACCGCGCCAGCACGCCGGCGGGCCAGGTCACCAGCGTGGTCGGGGCCGGCGACGCGACCGGGCAGGTGCTCGCTGACAACATCGCCTGGCAGTCGAAGGTCGCCCTGGTGCTGCTGATCGTGGCATCCCTGAACATCTTCGTCGGCCTGTTCAACCTGCTCCCGCTGCTGCCGATGGACGGCGGGCATCTCGCAGTCGTGATCTTCGAGCGGATCCGGGCGTGGCTGGCCAGGCTGCGCGGCAGGCCAGACCCCGGCCTGGTGGACATGCGCCGGCTGATCCCGGTGAGCGTCGGGGTGTTCGCCCTCCTGGTCGGGGTAGGCGTGCTCCTGATCATGGCCGACATCGTCAACCCGGTTCGCATCATCCAGTAGGTCTGATCCGGTAATGCTGAACCAGTGAGGCTGATCCAGTGAGGAAAGCAGCGTCATGACGGTAGACCTGGGAATGCCGCAGCCGGCCGCGGAGCCGCTGGCACCGCGCCGCAAGTCCCGGCAGATCATCGTGGGCAAGGGCAAGCACGCGGTCCCGGTCGGCGGCGGCGCGCCGGTGTCGGTGCAGTCGATGACCACCACGCTGACGGCCGACGTGAACGCCACCCTGCAGCAGATCGCCGAGCTCACGGCGGCCGGCTGCCAGATCGTCCGGGTGGCCGTGCCGTCCCAGGACGATGCGGAGGCACTGCCGGCGATCGCCCGCAAGTCCCAGATCCCGGTGATCGCCGACATCCACTTCCAGCCCCGGTACGTGTTCGCGGCGATCGACGCCGGGTGCGGGGCCGTGCGCGTGAATCCCGGCAACATCAAGGCGTTCGACGACAAGGTCGCCGAGATCGCCAAGGCCGCGTCCGGCGCCGGGATCCCGATCCGGATCGGCGTCAACGCGGGGTCGCTGGACAAGCGGCTGCTCGCCAAGCACGGCCGGGCCAGCGCCGAGGCGCTGGTCGAGTCGGCGCTGTGGGAGTGCTCGCTGTTCGAGGAGCACGGCTTCACCGACATCAAGATCTCGGTGAAGCATCACGACCCGGTGGTGATGATCAACGCCTACCGGCAGCTGGCGCAGGCCTGTGACTACCCCCTGCACCTCGGCGTGACCGAGGCCGGGCCCGCCTTCCAGGGCACGGTCAAGTCCGCGGCGGCCTTCGGCGCGCTGCTGGCCGAGGGGATCGGCGACACGATCCGGGTGTCGCTGTCGGCGCCGCCGGTCGAGGAGGTCAAGGTCGGCACCGCGATCCTGGAGTCGCTGGGCCTGCGGGACCGGGGCCTGGAGATCGTGTCGTGCCCGTCCTGCGGCCGGGCCCAGGTGGACGTGTACACGCTGGCCGACGAGGTGACAGCCGGGCTGACCGGGCTTGAGGTGCCGCTGCGGGTGGCGGTGATGGGCTGCGTGGTCAACGGCCCGGGCGAGGCGCGCGAGGCGGACCTGGGCGTGGCTTCCGGGAACGGCAAGGGCCAGATCTTCGTCAGGGGCGAGGTCATCAAGACCGTGCCGGAGTCGAGGATCGTGGAGACGCTGATTGAAGAGGCGATGAAGCTCGCCGCGGGGGCCGACGGCACGGGCGCTCCCGAGGTGACGGTCTCGTAGCCGCTGCCCGGCTCGCCGCTACCCGGCCTTGGCCGGGGCGTCGGCGATGATGAGCTGACCGACCCGGTCCGCCACCAGGGCGCGGGCCTCCGCCTGCAGCCCGCTGTCGATGATCAGCGTGTCCACGTCGTCCAGGGCCGCGAACGAGCTGAGCCCGACGATCCCCCATTTGGTGTGGTCGGCGATCACCGTGACCTTGCGCGCGGCCTGCATGAAGGCCCGGTTGG
This sequence comes from Nocardiopsaceae bacterium, assembly GCA_031254715.1. Taxonomy (GTDB): domain Bacteria; phylum Actinomycetota; class Actinomycetes; order Streptosporangiales; family Streptosporangiaceae; genus JAIRTY01. The sequence goes on from JAIRTY010000066.1 coordinate 3,885, forward strand.
TCTCGGCTTCGGCCAGGTTCGGGGTGGTGAGGCCGGCGGCCGGGTCGATGCCGTGGCAGCCGAGGAAGAGCATGTCCAGGTGCAGGGACCGGATGGTGAGGTCGGCGATCGGGCCCACCAGCGCGTCGGAAGGGGTCCGGATGCCCCCGGTGAGAACCACCGAGGCCTGCGCCCCCGGGTTGTCGTGAGCCTGCCCGAACAGGCTGACGATGCGCACCGAGTTCGTCACGATCGTCAGGCCCGCGATCGTCACCAGCTGCTCGGCCAGGGCGAACGTGGTGGTCCCGGCCGACAGGCCGATCGCCGTCCCCGGCGTGACCAGGGCGGCGGCGGCGCGGGAGATGGCGGCCTTCTGGGGCTGCTCCAGCACCGACTTGGCCTCGAACCCCGGCTCATGGCTGCTAGGCGCCCCGGGCAGCACGGCCCCGCCGTGCACCTTCTCGATCAGGCCGGCCCGGGCCAGCACCTCCAGGTCCCGGCGGACGGTCATGTCGGAGACCCCGAGTCGCTGGGTCAGGTCGCTGACCCGCACGCTGCCGGCGCGGCGGACATCTTGCAGGATCACGGACTGGCGCTGCCTGGCAAGCATCCCCTCGACACCCTTTCATCGCCACCGTGCGCGTGGCGGGCACCCCGCCCCGACCGTCCCGCCCGGAGTCGTGCCCGCCGGCACCGCTCCGGGTGTTCTGTTCGTTCCTGTTGTGCTGTCCGGCAGGACTCGCTCCACTTCCGCTATCACGTCCCGCCAGATCCCTGCTCTCCCAGGGCCGTCAGGTTACATGTTCGCATCTGAGAGGGTCTGTTCATTGACGCTCAACTCTGTTTGTCTTAGCTTATGGCCCCACAAGGGCACAGTGCCGCGGGTGCTTGCGCTCCGGGGTAATGGGCAACTTGCGGGCAGGCTGCGCCAGGAAGAGCCAGGAGGCTCGGTGCCGAGCAGTCATGCAGTGCCCGGCCGCGATGACCGACGCTGAATCGAGGCAGGCGTGCAGCAAGTCGGGGGAGGGCGTGGCCGCCCGGCGGGGGCTGTCAGCGGGAACCAGCGTGAGAGCGTGTCGGCGCCCCGCCGGGGTTCGCAACCGCTATTTTCTTACTTCACTCCATGCTGCGGGCTCTCGGCACCGCGCGGGCCATCGGCACCGCGGGGTGCAGGCGGCCGTGAGGGCAGGCAGCCTGCTCACCCGGCGCGGACTGCGCGCACTTTCCGGTACTCCACTGGAGGTTAGATGAGGAACGTCGACCCGAAGGTCGAAGAGGCCATCGATACCCTCAATATGAAAGACGGCACGACGCGCCGGCGCCTGCTGAGCGGCGCCGGGCTGGCCAGCGCCACGGCTGCGGCCTCGGCCCTGCTGGCGGCATGCGGGGGCTCCAGCAGCAGCGGCAGCACCGCCAAGCAGGCCGCTGGCAACTTCCCGAAGACCCCCGCGTGGCAGTTCTGGTTCGTGAACCACGTCTACACCAACCCGTTCTTCGTCCCGACCCAGTACGGATTCCAGGACGCCGCCGCGCTGCTCGGGCTGCCCAAGCCCAACTGGGGCGGATCAGCATCAACCTCCAGCGTGCCGCAGATGGTGTCCTACCTGAACAACGCCACCTCAGCGAAGGCGGGCGGGATCGCCACCACGGTCATCAACTCCACCGGCTTCACCAAGCCGGTGGCCAACGCGATGAACGCGGGCATCCCGGTGATCACCTACAACGCGGACGGCCTGTACAAGTCGGACGGCACTCCCGTGATCGGCACCAACCGGCTCTGCTACGTGGGCCAGGCGCTGTTCAACTCGGGCGTGCAGATGGGGAACAAGATCAAGACTCTGGTCCCCGGCGGCGGTGACATCGTGGTCTTCATCGCCACCCCCGGCACCGGGAACATCCAGCCCCGTTACGACGGTGCCGCCTCGGTGCTGAAGAGCAGCGGCTACACCCTGCACGAGATCGCGACCGGGGCCGCGACCTCGGCGGAGCTGCCGGCGGAAAAGGCCTACCTGTCCGCCAACAAGGGGAAGATCAAGGGCGCGTTCGCGGTGGATGCCGGCTCGACCAGCTTCCTCGCGCAGGCTCTGGCTGCGACCGGCCTGAAGGTCCCGGCCGGTGGCTTCGACCTGGTCCCGCAGACCCTGAAGGCGATCCAGGCCGGCCATATCAACTTCACCATCGACCAGTCGCCGTACCTGCAGGGCTTCCTGCCGGTGCTGTACCTGTACCTGTACAACCTGTCAGGCAGCCTGGTCTTCCCGCCGAACACCGACACCGGCCTGACGTTCGTCACCAAGGACAACGTCGGCCCCTACCTGGGCTCCTCGAGCAGGTTCGAGGGCTCGAGCTCGCAGCAGAAGTACATCAAGCGCCCATCCGGGCCGATCAAGAACCCGATCGCCACCACCAGCACCTGACGGAGCTGGGCAGACCCGCCCGAGCCGGGGCGTACCCCCGGCTTGGGGCAGCCGCGCCGGCGCCGGATACTGGACCTGTGACCGCAGGCCAGCCCGGCGTTGGTGCGTGCCAACCGCGGAGCGCGCCACAGGCCGCGGGACGCGCCACCGGGCGCGGAGCACCCTGCCGGGCGCGGGGAAGGAGTGACGAGAGGTGAGCGGAGTCGCCCAGCCCACTGCTGAGGTTGTCAGCGGGCCGCCCGGCGGGGGGGCGGGCGGTAATCCCTTCATTCGGGGGGCTGTCGCGGGCGGGAAGCTGTTCATCCGCCAGCGCGAGGCCACCGTGTTCCTGGTCGCCGTGGCGCTGTTCGTCTACTTCTGGGCGACTACGTCGACGTTCGTGACCGGTTCCAACCTGTCCAACCTTCTCTCGGGGTACGCCGCCCAGATCATCATCCTGTCGATCGGCGAGACGCTGCTGCTGATCTGCGGTGAGATCGACCTGTCGGTGGGGTTCGTCTTCACGTTCTCCCCGTTCCTGATGCACTACCTGATCGACTTCTACGGGGTGCCTGGTATCCCGGCGATCCTGCTCGCGCTGCTCATGGGGGTGGCGGTCGGCTGGGTGAACGGCTTCTTCACCGTCACGCTCCATGTGCCGTCTTTCATCACCACCTTCGGCATGTCGTTCATCCTGCTCGGGCTGGTGCTCACCACCTCGCACGCCTACCCGGCGAACATCCCCGCCAGCGTGCAGGGGATCGGCAACTGGATCGGCGGCACCCAGACGGGCAGCGGCCAGTGGACCCAGATCATCTGGGCGGTCGTGCTGGTGGTGGTCTTCCACGTGATACTCACCCGGACCCGGTGGGGCCTGCACACGATCGCCGCGGGCGGCAACCTGCTCGGTGCTCGGGAGGCGGGGATACACGTGAACCGGATCAAGTACGGCAACTTCATGATCACGGGCCTGCTGGGGGCGCTGGTCGGCATCCAGATCGCGTTCTACAACAGCACCATCGACCCGAGTTCGGGCGGCTACCAGCCGATGTTCTACGCGGTGGCGGCGGCGGTCATCGGCGGCACCGCGATGCTGGGCGGCGTCGGCACCATCATCGGCGGCTTCCTGGGGGCGATCGTGCTGGCGATCGTCCTGGACGGCTTCTTGATCAAGGGCGTGAGCGCCAACCCGGTCAACATCATCTTCGGGGTGGCGATCCTGATCGCGATGGTCGCTAACGTCTTGCTCGCCCGGCTCCGCGGAGAGAGGGGAACAGTATGAGCACCCCGGCGCCGGACGGCCAGGCGGCGCCCGCCGCTGCAGCCGCCGACATGCTCCGGATAGAGCACGTCGGTAAGCGGTTCGGCCCGGTCACCGCGCTCGTCGACATCAACATGCACCTGGGCAGGGGCGAGGTGCTTGGCCTGATCGGCGACAACGGGGCGGGCAAGTCCACCCTGCTCAAGATCCTGTGCGGGTTCCAGCCGCCCGACACCGGCCGGATCGTGTTCGACGGCCAGGAGGTCCACCTCAAGTCGGTCGATCACGCCCGCTCCCTCGGCATCGACGTGGTCTACCAGGACCTGGCGCTGGTCAATCAGATCACCGTCTACCACAACATGTTCCTCAACCGGGAGCGGGTCCGCTGGCCGCTGCTGAACAACCGGTCCATGCGGAAGGTCGCCCGGGAGCGGCTGGACGATATGGGCATCCGGCTGGACTCGGTCGACGTGCCCGTCGCCAGCCTGTCCGGCGGGCAGCGGCAGGCGATCGCGGTCGCCCGCTCGGTCTACTCCAACCCCAAGATCCTGCTGCTCGACGAGCCGCTGGCCGCGATGGGCGCCAAGGAGGCCGCGCTGATCCTGGACCTCATCCGGGAGCTCAAGCGCAAGGGCGATGTCTCGGTCATCATCGTGGCCCACAACTACGGGCAGGTGCTGGAGATCTGCGACCGCGTCAACCTGCTCCAGCACGGCGAGATCACGCTGGACAAGCCCGCCAGCGAGACCTCGGTCCAGGAACTGAACGACATCGTGATCGAGGAGTACCGGCGGGCGCTCGAGGAACGCCAGCGCTCACCTGACCACGGCCCGGCCGGCCGGGCATGGGACCGGGCACGGCCGGGATGCGGCAGGATGTCTGTCATGCCAATCACCCGGGGGCCGCGCCGGCCCCGGACCCTGCTCGGGACCGCCCTGGCGTGCGCCGCCGCCCTGACCGTCGCCGCCTGCTCCGGCACCAGCGGGTCGCCAGGGGCGGCCGCCGGCCCGGGCGCATCCGGCGCGGGCGCAGGCTCGGGGGGCGGCGCGGTCACCGTGTCAGCGCCGCACTGGCACTCCTGCTCCCAGCAGGGCGACCCGATGCAGTGCGCCAAGCTGTCCGTGCCGCTCGACTACGCCCGCCCCGGGGGCAGGAAGATCTCGCTGGCGCTGACCATGGTCCCCGCCAAGGCCCCGCCCAGCCGTCGCCTCGGGGACCTGCTCGTCAACCCCGGCGGCCCCGGCGCCAGCGGTCTCTCGCTGGCCTCGCAGGTGGCAGGCGGGCTGGACCCGTCGGTGGCCGACCGGTACAACATCATCGGCTTCGACCCGCGCGGGGTCGGCGCCAGCACGCCCGCGCTGCACTGCCAGCCGTCGTTCTTCCACGGGGTGCGGCCAAACTACATCCCGGCCAACCGCGCGGACGAACGGGCGATGGAGAACCGGGCCCGGGCCTACGCGGCCGCCTGCGAGCGCCGGTACGGCTGGCTGCTGCCGTTCCTGACCACCAGGAACATGGCCCGCGACATGGACGCCATCCGGACCGCCCTGCACCAGCAGAAGATCAGCTACTTCGCCTACTCCTACGGCACCTACCTGGGCCAGGTCTACGCCACCCTGTTCGGCAGCCACCTGCGGCGGATGGCGCTCGACAGCGTCGTTGACCCGCGGGGCGTCTGGTACGCGGACAACATCGCCCAGGACTACGCGTTCCAGGGCCGGATGCGGGCGTTCTTCGCCTGGGTCGCCGCCAATCAGGGTGCCTACCGGCTCGGCTCCACCGCGGCCCAGGTGCAGCGCGCCTGGTACCAGGCCCGGGCACGGCTGGGAGCGCACCCGATCCGCGGGCCGCAGGGTCCCATGATCGGGCCCGACGAGTTCGACGACACGTTCCTGCAGGGCGGCTACAGCAACGAGCTGTGGCCGGGCCTCGCTACCGCCCTCGCGGCCTACCTCCACACCGGCTCCACCAGCGGCATCCTCCGCCAGTACGAGGAGTTCGGCACCCAGGACGAGAACGAGTTCGCTATCTACAACGCGGTGGAATGCAATGACGTGAACTGGCCGCGCAACTGGGCGAAGTGGGACGCCGACACCCGGCGGGTCTACCGCACGGCGCCGTTCCAGGCCTGGGACAACGCCTGGTTCAACGCCGCTTGCGCGTTCTGGCCGGTCAAGGGGCCGGCGAGGCCGCTGGCCATCAAGGGGGCCGGGCTGCCGGGGATCCTCATGATCCAGGGCACGCTGGACGCCGCCACCCCCTACGCCGGGGCGCTGGTGGCCAGGCGGCTGCTGCCCACCGCCCGGATGGTGGTGGTCAAGGGCGGCGGGAACCACGGCCAGTCCCTCGCCATCCCGCCCAACACCTGCGTGAACCGGTACCTGAACAACTACCTGGGGAGCGGGGCGCTGCCCGGCGGCAGCGGCCTGGTCAATGCCACCTGTCCGGCGCTGCCCCCGCCCGCGGCCGGCGGCTGATCGATAGGCTGGTATGCGTGCTGCGCACTAAGCCGTCGCGGTCGTCAGCGCTGCGGGTGCTCGGCGAACGAGACCGGAGCGAAGTCCTCGCCCTGTGTGACCGCGAGCCGGTCGTGAACGTGTTCGTCAGTTCCCGCGTGCAGGAGGCGGGCCTCGACCCGGCCCGGCTGGGCGGCCAGATGTGGGGCTACCAGCCCGGCGGGCGGCTCGGCTCGCTGTGCTACGTGGGGGCGAACATGGTGCCGGTGGCGGGCACCCCGGCC
>JAIRTY010000014.1 GCA_031254715.1 Nocardiopsaceae bacterium
CGCCCTCCGCCGACGGCCAAGTGTTCTCGCCGTACTGGTTCTGCAGTAACCTGCCCAGCCGCTCGAATGCGGCATTCAATTCACGGGTAAGATTCCGGCGTAAGACTGGCTCGGCCACTCGCGCGACGCCAGTCGCGGCCATGGTCAGATGCAGGCCGACACGCGTGCCACCGTTCTCGGAGGTAAAACTGTAACGTGACTCGACTTGCAGCGGCCCAGAGTGGCCGCGCACAGTGAAGCCTTTGCCAGGGTCCCAATCAACTAGATCGCCTGGTGCTTCGATGCGGCGGCCCAGGAATTGCCGTATCTCTATCACGGACTTCGCTGCGGGAAACGATTCACTGACCTCTACGGTTGATAGCCCATGCTGCCACATCGGGGCGTTTCGAAAATCAGCCACATAGGCTATCGCTGTGTCAAGCGCCACTGGCGCGAAAACCGACACAGCCACCGTGAACACGAGGGCACCGTCTCACGCACGGCAGTCCCTGTCACTAGGGTTGGCCCTAGGCAACCTCTCCGGACCCCTCACTGAGGTGATCTCAGCGAATTCATCTGATGTAACCATGCTCGAAATGGGTGAGGATGAGGGCGGCACGGGTGATGTCGTGGTAGAGGGCGGGCAGGGCGTGGATGCGGGCGGCGGTTAGGTCGTGACGACCTGTGGTATTCCGGCAAGGCCCACTGCCACGGCGGCAACATCCAGGCCGTCATGGCCCCCACCGGGTTTCCCCTTTGGTCTCAGACGTGGAGCCCGGCTCGGTGACGAGGTGCTGCCAGATTTCCAGCTGCGAGCGCCGGGTGGCGTGGCAGTGGCGCGGCGATGGCAGGGCCGCGCTGGGTTTACCGGTCTGCGGGCTCAGGTCTTGGTGAGCTGGGCGTAGTCGTCGGCGCTGAGCGAGAGGGTTGCGGCGGCGACGTTTTCCTCCAGGTGCGCGCGGGAGGTGGTGCCAGGGATCGGCACCACGTTGGGGGAGTGTTGCAGCAGCCAGGCCAGGGCGACCTGGGTGGGGGTAGCGCGGAGCCGGCGGGCCACTGTGGCCAGCGTTCCGGTGGCGGTGGCGGTTGTGATGGGGGCGACCGGGAGCCAGGGGATGAAGGCGATGTCGTGCTGTTCGCAGTAGTGCAGGACGTCTTCGGAGGCGCGGTCGGTGAGGTTGTAGCGGTTCTGGACGCTGACGATCGGGGTGATGGCCTGGGCTTCGGTGAGCTGGGCGGCGCTGACTTCGGACAAGCCGATGTGGCGGACCTTCCCCTGATCTTGGAGGAGCCGCAGGGCACCGATCTGGTCGGCGAGCGGGACTGCCGGGTCGATCCAGTGGAGCTGGTAGAGGTCGATGCGCTCCACTCCGAGCCGGCGCAGGCTGAGTTCGGCTTGCTGGCGCAGGTATTCGGGGCGGCCGAGCGGTATCCAGGCTTCGCCAAGGTTGACCTGCCCGCCCTTGGTGGCGACGACCACGCCAGGCGGGCAGGGGTGCAGCGCGTCGGCGAGCAGTTGTTCGTTGTCACCGAGGTCGTAGGAATCAGCGGTGTCGATGAAGTTGACGCCGAGGTCGACAGCGCGCCGGGCGATGCCGATCGCGGTGGCCCGGTCCAGCCAGGCCGGTGGGCCGGTCAGCCGCATGGCGCCGAACCCGAGCCGGAAGACCGGCAGGTCACCGCCGATGGTGAAGGTCGCGGCGGTACTGGATGCTGGCACGGTTCTCCTCACAGGCAGGCACTGGGCCTCCCCACTGTGCGACGCACTGGCTGGTAAGGACAAGTGATTGTTTATCGGCGTTATCGCGTAGCATTGATAAAGTGATGGACCTGGAGCGGCTGCGTGTGCTGCATGCGGTGCATCTGGCCGGGTCGGTCGCCGGCGCGGCGCGGGCCCTGCACGTCACCACCTCAGCGGTCTCGCAGCAAATGGCCCGGCTGGAGCGGGAAGCCGGCCAGCGGCTGACCGAGCGGCACGGCCGGGGCATCCGGCTGACCGAGGCGGGGGAACTGCTCGCCCGTGAAGCTGGTGACCTGCTGGCTCACGCCGAGCAGGTCGAGGCCCGCCTGGCCGCCCACCGCGGCACAGTCGCCGGGACGCTCTCGGTCGCGGCGTTCGCCACCGCGGCGCGCGGGCTGCTGCCCGCCGCCCTGTGTGACCTGCGGTCGCGGTACCCGGAGCTGTCGGTGTCGCTGTCCGAGCAGGAACCGCACGAGGCAATCCCGGCGCTCAACCGCGGTGACCTCGACATTGCCGTGGTCCAGGAGTGGCCAGACACTCCGCTGGCCGTTCCCGGCGGCCTGGCACGGCGGGACCTGCTGGAAGATGCCTTCGACGTGGCGCTGCCCGCCGGGCACCCGCTCGCCGGCCGCGACAGTGTCGCGATGAAAGAACTCGCCGATGACGAGTGGATCAGCTGGAGCACCGGCCAGATCTGCCACGACTGGCTAGTGCACACGCTGAGCGCCCGTGGCGCCCAGCCACGCATCCGGCACACCGCATCAGAACACTCCACCCAGCTGGCCCTGGTTGCCGCAGGCCTAGGCGCCGCCGTAATCCCGCGGCTCGGCCGCGAACCGCCGCCGGCATCGGTCACGCTCGTGCCGATTGACCCCTCCCCCGCCCGCCGCATCTACGCACTGTGGCGGGCAAGCACAGCCCCCCGCCCCGCGATCAGAGCCACGCTCGACGCGCTCCAGCGATCCTGCCCAGCCAGGACCTAATCACCTCACTCGCCGGCCCCGCTCTTGGTACGCGGACAGAGCGCCACGCGCCAGCCCTGCGCGACCAGGTGACCTTCACGCCGATCTCGACCGGCCCAGGCCATCACCGCGAACGTCGCCACGTCACAGTGAACACGTACAGCCATTTACGGTCAGCCAGCCCCGGCACCATGTATCCATCCGAAGCTACATCCAATGCTCATGCCGAATGACGCGTAACAGCCAAGCCCAGACGCCCGAACCATTTCGCTGAGATCACTTCACTGGCGCTCTGCCAGGATGATGTGATAAGGGAAGTAGCCAAGGGTGGGCAGTGCGATCGTTTCCGTGATGCGGTAGCCCGCGCCGCCGAAGAGTGCGTCGAACTCTCCTCTTGTCCGCTCCCGCCCGCCGACCAGCAGCAGCATCGACAGGTCGATCAGGTGCACGATCTGGTCGAGCGGCGGCTCGCTGCGGACGATCCCCTCCAGCGAGAGCAACCTGCTCCCTGGTGCCGCGGCCTGGTGGCAGTTCGAGAGAATCCGCGTGGCCCCATCGTCGTCCCAGTCGTGCAGGACCCCCTTTATGAGGTAGAGATCCCCTCCTCCGGGCACCCACTCGAGAAAGTCGCCGCCCACGAGCTCAACCCGGTCCGTCAGGCCCCGGGCGGCCATCGTCTCGCGTGCGTCCTCCATTACTTCAGGCCGATCGAAGAGAATTCCGCTCGCCTTTGGCGCGGCTTCGAGAATTGCAGAGAGGAAGTGTCCCTGGTTCCCGCCCACGTCAACAATGCGGTTGAAATCAGTGAAGTCGACCTTTGAGGCCACGTGGGGCGCAAGCTCGGCGGTAACCTCGTCCAGGTGCTCCGTTAGCGTGGCTTTGGCTTCGGGATGGGCGTCATAATATTCCCACATCGGCATCCCGAGCGCGTCCTGCGCCACGGAACGGTTTTCCATGATGCCTTCGTATAGGTGCTCGAATGGTCGCAGATGCCCGGGCTGGCCCATGCCGAGAGCGAAGCCGTGCAGGGACTGCGCATCCGACCTCAGGCACATTCCCTCCGGCGTCAAAACGAACGAGTCCGGGCCCGCAATTTCGCACAACCCGTAGGCAGTGCAGGCGCGCAAGAACCTCAGCAGCGCCTGCGGGTGGGCGCCGGTAGCTTTGGCCAGTTCAGCAGCGGACCGGGGGCCATCCGCGAGGAGATCCGCGATGCCCAGCCGGGCGGCAAGAGCGATCAGGGCTGTGACCTGGTATCCGAGGCCCATCCGGAGGACGCGCAGCGGCGGTGGCTCATTAACAGCGGGCGCCGCAGCCGGGCGCTGAGTGGCTTCCATGAACTCAGGCTAGCTATGCGTTCGGGGACGGACACTAGGGTTTCTGCCGGTCATCCAGGCGGGTCCGGCACCTAGGCTCTGCATGCGTACCGTCAATGGCCCGATGATGTCGAATAACGTCGCCCGCGAACGGCAAATTCACATGGGGGTAGCTCCAGATGAAATTTAGGCATGCATTTGATGTTCCGACCGACATCGTGCGCGAGCCGGGCGCCAAACAGGTGACGATCCGGCGCCTCATCGATACACCTGACGGGGCAGACCGGTTCCTGATGAGCCTTTTCGAGCTGAGCGAGAATGGTGCCACGCCGCCGCATTTCCATGACTGGGAGCACGAGATATACGTGCTTTCGGGAAGCCTGCATGTCGACCTTCCCGCTGAAGGCAAGCACGTACCGCTGAAAGTGGGCGACGTTGTTTTCATCCCGCGAGGAGAACAGCACGGGCTCGCGACCGGCCCGGGTGAGACGGTACGGCTGCTGCTGGTCGCACCAGCGGAGCGGCCGCCGGTCCGCAGCGTCTTCCTCTCCGAGGAGCCCTATGAATTCGACGCCGCCGCTACGGAGGACTCGAACCGATGATGGGAGCGGCTGAGCCAGTGACAGCCCGGCCGGAGGACGCTGTCCGGCTACACCGCCTGATGACCGGGTACCTGGCGTCCAGTGCGCTGTTCTCGGCGATGGAACTGGGAGTTTTTGACGCCCTGGAGAAGGGGCCCGGCACGGCCGAGCAACTCGGCGAGCAGATCGGGCTGGCAGGCCGGTCGGCCCGGACGCTGCTGCTGGCCCTCCGCGGCGAAGGACTGGTCAGCAAAGATGGTGACCGGTACCGCAACGAGCCGGTCGCCAGCGCGTTCCTGGTGCGCGCGAACCCGCAGTACATGGGTGCCCTGGCGGCCCACCAGGGCACCCACTATGCGAAACTCACCCAGCTAACCGACAGCCTGCGGGATAACAAGCCGGTAAGGGCGGGGGAGAACTACAGCGGGGCATTCGGCGACGACAAAGCCTGGGCGCGGCGGTGGGCAGAGATAACCCGTGCCAGCTCACTGCTCATGGCAGAGAACCTGGCAGCACAGGCACGGCTCGACGGCCGCAAGCACCTGGTCGACCTGGGCTGTGCCTCCTGCGCGTACTCGATCGCACTGGCCAGGGCGAACCCGGGATTGCAGATCTCGGCGGTCGACCAGCCGGGCGTCGCTGAGGTTGCGGCGGAGTTCGTTCAAGCCGAAGGCCTGTCCGAGCAGGTAGCCGTTCGCCCTGCCAACATCTTCACCGACACCTTCCGTGACTGCGACGTTGCGCTCCTGTCGCACGTCATCCAGGGATTCGATCGCAGTCGTGCGCGCGAGCTCATCAACCACATCTACGGCTGGTTGCCTGCGGGGGCGCAACTGCTCTTGCACACCCATTTGCCCGAGCGAGCCCAGACGCGGTTCCCGTTCCTGTTCGGGCTGATCCTGCAAATCAACAACACGCAGGGAGGCGAGGCGCACGACGAGGACCTCACCTGCCGGTGGCTGCACGAAGCAGGCTTCGGAGACATCCAGGTCTCCACAGCCTCCCCGATCTCCGCTCTGATCACGGCGAGCAAGTAACCCGATGGACGCCACCGGACCGTCGGCGGACGCAGCATTGACCCTCACCCTGCTGGATTCACACGGTGAGGCCCTGATCGTCCTTGGCGGATCTGCGGGGACGGCCGGTGGCCCGCCTGCCAGCGAGACGCAAGGAAGACGGGGAGCCGGTGAACGGCAACCGTGATGTCATCGTTGTCGGCGGAGGGCCCGGCGGTGCCGTCTGCGCATCCGCCCTCGCCCGTCATGGCTGCCGTGTGCTGCTGCTGGAAGAGGCGCTCTTCCCCCGCGACCACGTTGGCGAGTCCCTGTCCCCGGCCGCGTGGGACGTCATCCAGCAACTCGGGGCGGGCGATGAATTGCGGGCTGCCCGCTTCGCTCCGAAGGCCGGAGCCACATTCGCGTGGGGGGATAACCCGTGGCCGTGGACCGTCGCTTATCAGGCACCGGACGAGGCGCCAGCCACATACCAGGTGAGGCGAGCAGAATTCGACGCCATCCTGCTGCGGGCAGCGTCTGCTGCAGGCGCGGAGGTGCGCCTGGGGTGGCGGGTCAACGAGGTGACTTGCTCCTCCGGCCGGGCGGCGGGTGTCCTGGCTACCTCGCCAGATGGCCAGGCCCAGCGGCTGGCCGCATCGTGGGTGGTCGATGCGAGTGGAGCGGCCGGCCTGCTCAGCAGCAGTCTGGGACGTGTACCCGGGCCGCCGGAGCTGGAGAACGCAGCGGTATGGGCGCGTTGGCGGCGAGACGAGGAGCCGCGCGCGGGCGAGTATGACAACAGCCTGCTCGTAGGCCGAGACGGAACCTGCTACTGGCACTACCCGCTGGATGATCGCGCCCGGATGGCCACAGTTGGAGTCGTGGTGCCAGCCCGCTCGGGCCTTCCGCCGGCCGATGGCCTGGAAGCGTTCTACCGCGCGGCGGTTAGCTCCTGCTCTGAGCTGGAGCCGCTGCTGTCCGGCGCGGCCCTGGACGGCCCGGTCAGCGCCGCGGACGCGTGCGCCTATGCCAGTTCGCGGATGGCCGGTCCTGGCTGGTTCCTGGTCGGTGACGCGGCATGTTTCATTGACCCACTCCTGACACCCGGCGTCCAGCTCGCGGTCCAGCACGGGATACTCGCGGCCCAGTGCCTGGTGACGGTCATCCAGCAGTCGGCGGCCGAACCTGAGTCCATTGATCTCTACGATCACGCGGTCAGGCGCGAGTACGAGACTTTCACCCGGCTGGGCCGCAACCTTTACCGTGCCGCAGCTCTGGCGCGCCCTGGCGGTACGCGCGCTCAGCAGGGCGGAGCACCGGAGGTAAACGGCCAGGCCGCCTTTCTAAGCCTTATCTCTGGCTTGCCGCGGGCGGAACTCGGGGCGCGCCTGGGCAGCTTCATCGGATATCGCAAGGCTGCTGCCGCCGCCACCGGCTCGACGATCACATTGGGGGAGAAGGAGGGGTATTCCTTCCTCACCTGGCTGTTCCACCAGGAGGAGCTCGCCAGGGCGCGCACTGGGCGCCGTCTGCCGGAACTCGGCGAGGACAGCGTGCTAACGCTCGCGCCCGGCGTGACCATGGGGGAGCACCTGTTTGTCCCCTCCGGCGGAGATAGCACGCTGCTGCGCCGGACTGCAGCCAGCAACCGCTTCGGTGACCGTTTCCTGGCAGCACCCGAGCTGGTCGCGCTCTTCGCAGTACTGGGCGCTGGCTGTCCGTACGGGGAAGCGCAGCGGCGGTTCTGTGAGGCGCGGCTCATCCCGGAAGGCGCTTGCCGCGCCGAGTTCCGTAACTGGATCGAAGTGCTGGCCGATCACGCGCTCGTCGAGTGGCGGCCTGCGGGGCAGGAGGCCATGTGCGACGCGTCGTAGTAACCGGCCTGGGCGTCGTCAGCCCCGTCGGGATCGGTAAGGACGCCTTCTGGCAAAACATCGCCAGCGGCAGGAGCGGTCTCAAGCATCTGTCCAAGGTGACTAGCTGCGGGCTCTACCAGAATTTCGAGTTCGAGTCCCAGGTGATCGGTGAGGTGGAGGACTTCGACCCCGCCGATGCAGGCGTCCCGGCTGAGGTGTGCAGACTCGACCGGTACATCCAGTTCGCGGTCGCGGCTGCACAGCAGGCGATTGATGACGCCGAGCTGAACCTGGCCGGCACCGATCAGGACCGCTTCGGAATCTCCCTATCCACGGCGATCTGCGGTACCCGCCAGATGGAGGCGGAGTTCGTCACTGTGACCGATGCGGGGGGCAGGGACATTGATCCGGCCAGGGTCGGGCCTGACCTCTACCTGGCGTCCATGTCCAACACGCCCAGCATCATCCTGGCGGCAATGACAGGAGCGCGCGGACCTGCCGTGACCCTGTCAACGGGGTGCATCGGCGGTGTTGACGCCATCGGTTATGCGCTCGAAACCATCGCCCACGGCGAGGCGGATGTGATGCTTGCCGGAGCCAGTGAAGCTCCGATCACGCCAATCACCACCGCCGCCTTCGAGGTGATCAAGTGTCTGTCCCAGTCCCATAACCACCGGCCTGAGGCGGCCTCCCGGCCATTCGACGCGAAACGGGACGGTTTCGTACTAGCCGAAGGGTGCGGGATCCTCCTGCTGGAGTCGCTTGAACACGCCCAGGCACGAGGCGCCCGGGCATACGCCGAACTCACCGGGTTCGCGCTGAGCTGCAACGCGCTGCATATGACGGACCTGCTGTCCGACGGGGCAGACCTGGCGCGATCGCTGACCGAGTGCCTGTCGCAGGCCGGGACAGGGACCGCTGAGGTGGACCACGTGAATGCGCACGGCAGTTCCACCCCGCAGAACGACAGGTGTGAAACCAGCGCCATCCGGAGGGCTCTCGGCAATCGCGCCGCGGAGATTCCCGTCAATTCCATCAAGTCCATGACCGGCCACCCGCTTGCTGCCGCCAGCGCCCTCGAGATCGTGGCGTGCGCACTGTCGTTCGGCCACCGGTTCGTGCCGCCGACCATCAACTATGAGGTCCCGGATCCTGCCTGTGACCTGGACTACGTGCCGAACGAGGGGCGCCCATGGACCGGCGAAGTGATTGTTTCGGACGCGAGCGGGTTCTCCGGCCTGCACGCGGCCATGGTGCTTCGGCGGTCTGAGGAGGACGGATGACACGGAACGGGAAGCGGTCATGACGCGGGTTGTCATCACCGGCGTAGGTGCCGTCACACCTGCCGGGATCGGGACGGACGCGCTCTGGCAGCGCGCGCTGTCCGGACGTTCCTGCGTCCGCCGCATCGATCGTTTCGACCCCGCTTCCTACCGCTGCCAGGTGGCGGGCCAGTCTGACTCCTTCGTCGCCAGGGACTGGCTGCCTGGGCGCTTCATCAAGCGAACCGACCGGTTCACGCACCTGGCCGTGGTGGCTGCCGAAATGGCCCTCCGTGACGCGGGGCTCGGGATCGGCGGTGACAGCGGTGTCCGCCCCGAGCGCGCCGGGGTCATGGTGGGAAACGTTCTCGGCGGGTGGGACTTCGCCGAACGTGAGCTGCGGGACCTGTGGTCCCAGGGTGTCCGCGAGGTGAGCCCTTACCAGGCCACGGCCTGGTTCCCGGCGGCACCGCAGGGCAATATCTGCATCAGGCTTGGCATCAAAGGCCGCGCGCGGACGTTCGTTTGCGACCGTGCCAGCGGCGCCTACGCGCTCGCTCATGCCGCTGAAACCATCCTGCGAGGCCAGGCGGACGTAGTGATTGCGGGTGGCACGGAACAGCCGATCTCCCCGTATGCCTGGCTGTGCTGTCAGACCGGGAATTTCCTCACGTCTGCCGGGAACTCCGACCCCGCGGCGGCCTACCGGCCGTTTGACCGCGGACACGGCGGAACTGTGGTCGGGGAGGGCAGCGTCTTTCTCGTCCTGGAGCGATTCGAGCATGCCTGGGAACGGGGAGCGAGGATCCGCGGCGAGCTGGCGGGCTGGGCGCTGAACAATGACGGGTACATGCCGTACTACACCAGCGAGCCGCATGGCGCGACCATGGCCGCGGCCGTGGCCCGGAGCCTGGACCGGGCTGGCATCAGGGCCGGTGACCTCGGGTGCGTTGTCGCTGACGGTTCCGCTATCCCGAGGGAGGATGCAGCCGAGGTCACCGCACTCAGATCCGCACTGAGGGATCACGATGGGCTGATACCGGTCACCAGCGTAAAGGCCTCGTATGGCCACCTGCTCGGGTCGGCCACTCCAGCCGATGTCGCGGTGGCGGTTCAGGCTATCAAGCACGGGCTGGTCCCCCCGGTCGCTAACCTCCGCAGCCCCGCGCCCGGCTTCGATCTGGATTTCGTCGCCGGAGCCCCACGTGCCGTGCCCGGGCTGCGTCACGTGCTGGTCGTCTCGCGAGGACTGGGCGGCGCGAACGCCTGCCTCGTGGTATCTGGCGCTGACGCGGACAGTGACGGCGGGACCGCTGGTGCGGAGGCACAGAGTCCCCCACAAACGGCGACAGCCGCTACCTCACATCAGCGGAACGGAGGGTGAGCAGCAATGGAAGTGCGGGACACGCTGATCAGCATCTTCGCCAAGCTGGAGTTCGATCTTGACCAGATCGACGACGGGACGAGGCTGAAAGAAGATCTCGAGATCGACTCCACTGAGCTGGCCGAGATCGCCGTGGCGATCGAGAGTGCCTTCCTCGTGCAGGTCGATGACAGTGAGCTCCGGGGCCTCGCGACGTTCGGCGACGTCGTTGCGTACGTCGCGACCGCCCGCAACGCCTCATAAGGAGGTGCGACATGCCGCGCATCCGGCACAGCATCGAGATCGCGAAGCCCCCCGCTGAGGTCTTCGCGATCACGAACGACATCGACAACTGGAAGACACTGTTCAACGAATATGGCCACAGCGAAGTCATCACGCGGGAGGAGGCGGGCAGGTTCACTCGGCTGGTGTTCCGGCTCCGGAACAGGGAAGGCGGCGAGTGGCAATCATGGCGCATCCTGGATCACGACCTGCTCACCGCCATCGCAGAACGTGATGAGCCGCTCTACCCGTTCCGGTACATGCACCTGAAATGGACCTACGAACCAGTCGCCGACGGCACTCTGATGACTTGGACGCAAGACTTCGAGGTCGACCCGGCCCTGGGTGTCCCCGAGCCAGAGGTAGTCGCGCGCATGGATGCCCACGGCAGGGAGAATCAGCAGCGTATCAAGGACTTCATCGAGTCCGGCGCGCGCCAGGCGGGTACTCCAGCATGAGCGTGACGCTGGCTCGTCAGTATCGCCTCACCCAGTTCACCCAGGGCGGGGGCTGTGCGTGCAAGATCCCGCCGGGTGAACTGGAGATGATCGTGGCAGGGCTGGCGGGCAACTCGCCGCTTCGCGGTGACCTGCTGGTCGGACTGGACGGTGGCGACGATGGCGCCGTTGTGCAGATCGGCAGCAGCCAGGCAGTCGTGGTCACGGCTGACTTCTTCACCCCGGTCGTCGACAGCGCATACGACTGGGGGCGTATCGCCGCTGCCAACGCCCTCTCGGACGTCTACGCCATGGGGGGCTCGCCGGTCGTCGCGGTGAACCTGCTCGCCTGGCCGCGAGGCATCCTGCCGGTGGAACTTGCTGCCGAGGTCCTGCGAGGGGCGCTTGCCGTGGCTGACGAGGCGGGATGCCTCGTAGCCGGCGGGCACAGTATTGACGACCCCGAGCCCAAGTACGGCATGGCTGTCACCGGGCTGGCCGATCCTCGTCACCTGCTGCGCAATGACGCCGGTGTGCCCGGGCTCCCTCTCACACTGACTAAGCCGCTCGGGGTGGGCGTCCTCAACAGCCGTCATAAGGCCACCGGCGAGATGTTCACCGAAGCGGTCGAGACAATGGCGGCGCTGAACAGGAACGCGGCCACTGCCGCGCTTGAAGCCGGCATCACCTGCGGTACCGATGTGACCGGCTTCGGCCTGCTCGGTCACCTGCTCAAGCTGGTGCGCGCAAGCGGCGTGAGCGCGGTGCTGTCGGCCGCAGCTGTTCCCTACCTCGACGGTGCGCGCCGGGCGCTTGCCGATGGATACGTATCTGGCGGCACGCGGCGTAACCTCGAGTGGGTCAGCCCTGACACGGACCTGTCGGCGGTGACGGGTGATGAAGCGTTGCTGCTCGCTGACGCTCAGACCTCAGGCGGGTTGCTGCTCGCCGGGGAGATTCCCGGAGAGCCGGTCATCGGGGAACTCGTCCCTGGCGATGCTTGCCGCATCACGGTGCGCTGATCCCCCGGCGAGACGGTCGGCGCGGGGTATCGCCGGGCCGCTGCGGCCACGTGCGCTTTGCGAAGGCCGAGAGCTGTGACCCGGCTGCGGAGGCCCAGGGACCCCGGGAGGTTCGCGAGCTTTGGGGCCGCCCGCTGTACAAAGGAGGTGAGTCGGCCGGGGTCACTGTCGGCCGCGAGAAGATATGCCTTGGTCAGCGGCGCCTGCAGCGATTGCATGAAGTGCACCTGCCAGGCCCTCTCCCGCTGGACCGCCGCTAGCGCGCGGACTGGGACTTCGCCACGCTGGAGCGGCGCGGCGAGGCGGCTGGCGAGGGCAACGGCGTCCCCGATCGCAAGATTGATCCCAGCGCCCCCGATGGGGGACATGGCATGGGCAGCATCGCCGATGCACATGAGACCTGGACCGTACCAGCGGCGAAGACGGTTGGTCTGAACCGACAGCACGCTCAGCTGATCCCAGCTGCGCAGCTCAGCGATGGCCCGGGCGAGGTCTGGCATGCAGCGCGCTGCTGTGTCGCGGAAGGCAGTGATGCCTGCCTGCTCCACTTCTTTCGCGCTCCCTTTTGTGAGCATGCATGCCACCTGCCAGTAGGAGCCTCTGTCGATGCGCGCCATCGCATGCCCGCCACCAAGGTGGATGGAGATGGCGTCCTGCGCTGCCTGCCGGGTCTTCGGCAGGCGAAACCAGAGCAGGTCGATGGGCGCGGCTGTGACCACGAGCGGAAGCCTGGCGTGTTCGCGGACACGCGAGAAACGGCCGTCCGCTCCCACGGTGAGATGGGCTCGCACCTCGAACTCTGCAGCCCCCGAGCGGCACCGGACTCCCTGAGTCCGGTTGCGGTCGGCGATCAGCTCCGTGGCCTGGGTGCCCAGCAGCAGACGGAAGTTCGGCTCCCGCGAGGCTTCTCGAGTCACGAAATCCAGGAAATCCCACTGCGGGATCACCGCGAAGAACGGGAAGGAGGTCCGGACGCGACGCAGGTCAGCGAGGACGATGGTCCCGCCCGGGGTATGCGCTTCGACTGCCTGTATCCGCTTCGGGTTGAGGGCCAGAAAATCGCGGGCCAGGCCCAGTTCGTCGAGCACTTCGATAGTCGCAGGACTGATATCGTCACCGCGGAAATCGCGGAGGAAATCATCGTGCTTCTCCAGCACGGTGACATTGACACCCTGGCGCGCCAGCATGAGACCGAGCATCGCTCCGGCCGGACCGCATCCCACCACACAGCAGTCTGTCTGCAGTTCGGATGCCATTTCTTTCTCACCTCACCTCCGCGCTGCCGGATCCGACTATATGCCAGGGTCTCACGCAGGGGCCTAGGGTTTTCACCGTTTCAGGTGCGGGGTTAGCTAAATACGTTGGTGGTGCTGACAGCCGAAAAAGACTCGATGGTGCTGCGGGGTGATCCATGACGAACGGCAAACGCTCTGTATGGATTATCCAGCAGGGCGTCTGGGACATGCCGAAGGAGTCCATGCCGCTCGCGGCAGGGTACCTCAAAGCAGCGGCGCTTGCGGATGAGCGGATCCGCAGCGAGATGGACGTTCGGATCTTCAACTTCGGTGGCGGTGACACACTCACTGTGATGGCTGAGAGAATGTTCAGCCAGGGTGCCCCTGATATCCTAGCTTTCTCTGTTTTCGGCTGGAACTACCGCAACTTCGGTGCGCTCGCAGAGGCATTCAAGCAGATACGCCCGGACGGCTGGGTGGTATTCGGTGGCACGCATGTAGCCAATCAGGCTGACCGGACGTTCTGCCAATACCCGGATGTCGATATCGTCGTCAATGGCGAGGGTGACTTTGTTTTCCCGGAAATTCTCCGAGCATTTCTTGGTGGGTGCGCGATAGCCGATCTTCACCAGCTCCCTGGCATAAGCTTTCGTGATGCGAACGGAACCGTTCACGTCACCCCAGCGGCCGCGCGCATCGAGGAACTTGACAGCATTCCGTCACCGTTTCTGAGTGGCGCGATCCCGCTAACCGACAACCGGGGGGAGTTCCGGTACGACGTGGCATTGATCGAGACCAACCGCGGCTGCCCCTACCGGTGCGCCTTCTGCTATTGGGGCGGCGCCGTGGGGCAGAAGGTCCGGGTCTTCTCGCGCGATAGGCTACGCGAGGAGCTGGAAATATTCGGATACCACAAGGTGCACACGGTAGTGCTGTGCGACGCCAACTTCGGCATGTGGCAGGGAGACCTGGAGTTCGTCGAGGACGTCATCCGGACACGTGAGAAATTCGGCTTTCCCCGTGCGATTGAAGGATCCTGGGCCAAAAACAAATCAAAATTGTTTTACGATATCGTTCGTCTGATGAAGCACCAGGACATGAAGTCCTCCTTCACTCTCGCGCTGCAGACGCTCAATGATTCCGCGCTCGGTCAGATGCACCGCCGCAACATGAAGCTCAATGACTGGGAGGACCTGGTCAGGTGGCTCCGCAAGGAAGGTCTGGACTGTTATGCGGAGCTGATATGGGGCGCCCCCGGAGAGACGCCTGAGTCTTTTTTCAGGGGGTATGATGAGCTTGCGAGGCACATGACCAGGATCGCTGTATACCCGTTACTCCTGCTGCCCAACACCGAATATTCGAGCGAGAAGCAGCGTTTCGGCTTCAGTACAGTCCGGGGCGACCAGGACGACTTCGAGTACGTGCTCGCCAGCAACACGATGACCATCGAGCAGAACCTGACCATGAAAAAGTTCATTTTGTGGGCGCGCGCGATGGCCGAACACCTTGTCTTCCGCCATATATGGGCACCGCTGCGAGAGCTCGCCGGACTGAAGCAGTCAGAGGTCATCAGGGACATGATGGCCTGGTTCGAATCGTCGCCACATCCGGCGGCGATCCGGCTCGCTGAGGTGGCGTCGTTCATAAGGAGCAGGCCGAGTGCAGTACCGGAATTCCTGCGGGAGATCTACAGCGAGCCCGCCTTGGACGATCTCTTCACGTCATGGTGGAGAGAAAGCATTGAGTCTCGTCTTCCATCGCACCAGGCCAGGTTCCTCAGTGAGGTCTTCCGTTACGACTGCCTGACGCGGCCGATCTATGATTCACCAGGCCCGGCCACGGCACGTACCGGCGAGATGGCAGTGGTCGAGATTGACGAAGAAAAGTACTTCTGCCACAGCGGCCTCGAATTCAGCTACGACATACCAGCGATCCTGCGTGCCTTCTACCGTGCTGGCGTCTGGGACATAGCAGAGTGCCCCACAGTGCTATCCATATACTCCAAGACCGGGTTCCATCAATACTACGGGAACCACGAGGAAGGTATTTACTTCGCCGGGCAGCCTATGGACGAGATACTCGTCTCAGGGACGCTCGCCCGCTCGTCCTCTGCCCACAGTAGGCAAACCAGTGGTGACGGAGAGCGAACAGCGATCATTCAGGAACGGAGGCAGTCATTCAGGGACGGCTCCTCAGCTAGGACCGATATTACCGATGGGTAACATTTCTGCAAGGATTCCGGGCTTGCCACCGGTGCTTGCCTCGATAAGAATTGGAGCAGCTGGATTGTCGCGGACGGGGGCAACTGCGTCTGCGAATGGTTTCCAGCCTGACTCGGCCGGGGCGTGCAGGTAGGGGCAGCGCCACAGGCGGTTCGTGACCGTGCCTCCACCGCACGGGAGGCGGAGAGTGGTGCACGGGTGGTTGACAGGATGGCAGAAGAAGCATGTCCCGGCAGTGATGCGGAAAGGTCGCTGGCCAGCGACTCCTTACTTCGGCCGACCTTCACGCTGGAGCAGATCAGGACCTTTCTCATCGTGGCGAGCCGGGAACATATTACGCAGGCTGCACGGGTACTGGGCCTGAGCCAGCCGGCGGTCACCCAGCAGATGCAGCTCCTGGAACGTGCCCTGGGCGTGCCGTTGCTTACCCGGTCGGGCCGTGGCGTGCGCCTCACCGGCGCGGGTGGTGAGATTGCCGGCGCATGTCTTGTCGTGATGCGCGCCCTGGAGAACCTCGAGAGCACGGTTAGATCCATCCGGGAGCTGGACGGCGGTGAGCTCACCATGGGCGCAAGCCAGATAGCCGCTAGTTACTATCTCTCGCCTGCACTGGCCGCGTTCAGCGCTACATATCCGGCGGTTGCCGTCGACCTCGCAGTCGCTCCTAGCCGCACAGTGTGCGAGCAGGTATCCGCCGGTGCCCTTGAGTTCGGCCTCGTGGACGGGCCCTTACCCAAGAGGAAGCTCGACTGCGCGCGGGTGGCGTCTGACGAGGTTGTCCTGGCCGTACATCCGGATCACAGCCTCGCTGCGCAGGAACACGTGTCGCCGGAGAACCTAACCGGCAGCAGTTACCTCACCTGTGAAGGTGGCGGGGTGAGCACGGCGGTAGCGGCCCGCCTGCTAGGTCCTGCCTTCAGGGAGGTACCGAAGGTCCGCCTGGCGAACCTCGAGGCTGTCCGGCAGATGCTGCTGGCGACCCCCTCCTTCATCGCAGCGGTCCCGCGGATTGCCATCTCTGCCGACCTGGATACGGGGACGCTCGTCACCGTCGGGCGGCGCCCGGTCATCCGGCCAGTCTTCGCTATCCGCCGGCGGGGGGAGGCCCAGAGCCCTGCCGCCCAGGCGTTCTGGGCGGTCCTGGCTAGCTCGCTGGGTACAGGTGCCTCCCGGGCGGCGACGTTACTGGCAAACGCGGGTGACTCGTCCTGACTCAAGGACTATTTCGCAGGTTCGCAGTGCTGCCACTTCCTGCTGGCGGTGGCTCGACATGACGACCGTGGCTCCGTCGCGCACCAGGTCCCTGATTGCGGAGAGGACGATCCTGGCTGATCCGTGATCAAGCTGCGAGGTCGGCTCGTCCAGGATCAGCAGTTGCGGGCGAGGCGCCAGCGCCCGTGCTAGCGCGACCCGCTGGCGCTCGCCGCCCGACAGGTGCCCTGGGTATTCGCCCGCCTTGTCGCCGAGGCCAAGCCGTTCCAGCCAGTCACCCGCCTCCCGCCGGGCAGTTCGCCGGTCAGTGCCTGCCGACCGCAGGCCGATCTCCACGTTGGCCGTTGCCGACCTAGTCGTGAAAAGGGCCGTCTCCTGCAGTACGGTGCCGGTGTTGCGCCAGGCTTGCCGAGCCTCCCGGCGTGAGCGACCGGGAATCCACGAGCCGACGGCCCAGACCCTGCCCGCTGTGGGCGGGCACAGGCCATTGATGGCTCTCAGGAGCGTGGTCTTCCCGGCGCCGCTGGGCCCGGTGATGACGATCCACTCGCCTTGGCAGCAGTCGAAGGTAACGTCCTGGATGATTTTCACTGCCCCGATGCAGACCTCGAGGTCGCAGCAGCGGACGTTCACGCATGAGTCACCCATTTGGCCAGACCTCGATGTGGCCCATGAGCGGCACAGGCGTCGCCGACCCGGGACCGAACCAGCGATTGTAGATCAGGCGGTACTCGCCGGAGGCGGCGAGTTGCTGCAGGGCGAGGTTGACCTTCAACATGAGCTGTGAATCATTCTTGTGCATACCGACCCCGTCCAACTTGACCCCGACACCGCCGGGGTCCTGGATGACGTAGAGCCCAGGGTCGTTGCGCGCATAGGACGCCAGCAGTTCGTAATCCTCTACCCAGCCCGCCGCTGCCCCGGTCTTGACGGCGTTGAGGGATGCCTGCTTGGTCCCGAAGGATTCGACATGTGTGTCGCCCGCGTGTCCATGATGCTTGAGCCAGGCCAGCCAGTTGTCCCCC
>JAIRTY010000119.1 GCA_031254715.1 Nocardiopsaceae bacterium
CGGCTCCGCAGGCAGCCTATCGGTGCGGGCACCCCGCCCCGGTCCCGGGTCACTCGGCGAGGAGCCGCTCCGTGATCAAGTCATTACTGAGCCCTGGGCGGCGCAGGTCATTTCACGGAGTAAGTCGTTAGCAGCCGAAATGACTCCCGGCGGGGGCCAGGCTTCCCCGCCCCCTCAGTCGGAGGGGCGTTACCGGGAAGCCTTCATGGGACCAGCCATTCCGCCCGGCCCGTGCCGTCTTCCTCAGTGCCCCGCCCCGGGTGCGGAATACGCTGCCGGTTTGGTGCCCCGGGACAGGACGCTCAGGAGACGGTCAGGAGGTTGCGGTGACGAAGGTGAACTGCTGCCGCGGGGACGGCGTGGCCACCGGGCCGGTAACCACGCTGGCAGCCTGTCCGTTGAAGTGCAGGGTCAGCACGGAGCCAGCGCCGTTCTGGTCGATCCACTCGCCATTGCTGAACTGCCACACCTGCGTCCCGTAGGAGGCGTTGCAGGGCCGCAGGTTGACCTTGCCGCTGACGTTGTGCCCGGCCATGCACAGGCCCGAGCGGTGGCCGAACGGGGCGTACTCGGCCAGCTTGCCGTTGTTGGGCACCCCCGCCGGATTGAACCAGTCGAAGTCCAGCACCCGCCGGACGTTGTTCGGGCGGATGCCCACGATGGCCGTGCCGGGCACGGCTGCCTTGGCGTCTGACGCCAAGTACAGCGGGCTGGCCTGCGCGTCGGCCTGGGTACCGCAGGTGCCCTTCAGCGGGCCGGACACGCACCCGTTGGTGGACGCGCCAGCGTTGATGGCGAGCACGGCACCGGTGGCCAGCAGGCCGCCGGTAGCCACCGTAGCCACGGCGAGCTTCGCGCCCGCAGACAGCGAGCGGACGGCACGCACGATGGCGTGCCGGGGTGAGTAGGACAATTCAGGTTCCTTCCGTAAAGGGGATAAAGGCGTGCGGGGTGCTCCGCCGGAAGGGCGGGCAAGGCTTGGGCGGACATCCCCGTGCGATCCCCCCGCCGTTGTAGACGCGGGGAAGGCCGGGAGGGGTTACGCCAGCGTGCGCGAGAGCCGCGAGTCCGGTCTGGGTCCGGTCGGCAGTGCGCTCCGATACGCGGTAACGCTCACCAGCAAAGCCATGTACCTGCACTGCCCGGCGCTGAAATCAGCCCCGTCCCAGGTCGCTACAGGGGGGCCTCACTTGCCTGCGGACCGGGAGCGCACGGGCAGGCGGGCGCGAACCTGCCTCAGGCGCCCTGGCCTGCGGAGACGGCCTGGTCCTGGCCGCCGAGGGTGGCGTGCACCCAGGCCACGATCTCCTGCGTGGACGCGCCCGGGGTGAAGATCCGGGCGACTCCCATCCGTTCCAGCTCGGCGATGTCGGCATCCGGCACGATCCCGCCGCCGAACACCGTGATGTCGGTGGCCCCGCGCTCGGCCAGCAGCTCCAGCACCCGCGCGAACAGGGTCATGTGCGCGCCCGACAGCACGGACAGCCCGATCGCGTCGGCGTCTTCCTGGATGGCCGCGGCGACGATCTGCTCCGGGGACTGGTGCAGGCCGGTATAGACAACCTCCACGCCGGCGTCCCGGAGCGCCCGCGCGACGATCTTCGCGCCCCGGTCATGACCGTCCAGGCCGGGCTTGGCGATGACCACCCGGATGGTGTTCATGGACCCTCCTCGGGGCTACCGCGCTCAGCGCCCGCAGCAGCGGGACGCCCCCATGGTACGAAGGCCCGGTGGCCGCGATCCCCGGCGGCTGGGCACCCTCGCCGCCGGCCGCGGCGCCACCAGTGGTCCCTGACGCCCGCGAGCCCTCAGAGCTTCTCGATCGGGGCGTAGCGCAGGACCAGGTGCTTGATGCCGTGATCACCGCCGAAGTCGATCTTCGCCTCCGGGTCGTCCCCGCGCCGCTCCACGGACAGCACCGTGCCGAGGCCGTAGGCGTCGTGCGTCACCTTGTCGCCCGGCGACAGTGACGGCACCGGCCGGTTCCCGGCGGTGCGCACGCCCGGCCGCCGGGCGAGCCGCTCGGATGCGGGCGGTCCAGCGGCCTGCTCGGCCCGCCGCCACTCGATGAGGTGCTCGGGAATCTCGGCCAGGAACCGGGACTCTGCATGGAACTCGGGCCTGCCCCACCAGGCCCGGGACACCGCCCGGGTGAGGTAGAGCCGGCGCTGGGCGCGGGTGATGCCGACGTAGGCCAGCCTGCGTTCCTCCTGGAGTTCCTGCTGGTCGTTCACTGACCGCTGGTGCGGGAACACGTTCTCCTCCAGGCCGGTCAGGAACACCACCGGGAACTCCAGGCCCTTCGCGGTGTGGAGCGTCATCAGGGTCACCACGCCGCCGTGCTCCTCCCCGTCGGGAATCTGGTCGGCATCCGCGACCAGCGACACCCGCTCCAGGAAATCGGCCAGCGGCTGCCCGGGCGAGAGCTCCTCCTCGGGCTCGTCGCCGTCGGCCCCGGAACCCGCGTAGGTGGCGT
>JAIRTY010000137.1 GCA_031254715.1 Nocardiopsaceae bacterium
TTCGTATCCGTCGAAACCCCCTGCGTGATCGTCCTGCGCCGCTGAGATGAGAATGACGGCCTTGCAGGACCGCGTGGATGCGCCTGGCCTGCCACGGACATAGCCCGGAAGACCGGGGAACTGGAGGGCCGGTGGGCTTCGAGCAACACGCCCGCGATCTGGCCGCCCTGCTGGGTGCCCCTGGCCCCGTCCCGGCCGCCCGCCGGGCTGCGGTGCTCCACGGGCTCATAGGGGTGTGGGATTCGCTGACCGGCGCTGACCAGGCGAGCATGACCGCGCACAAGCTCGCCAGGGCCGAACAAATGCGATGGGAGCCGCCGGTGCTGCGGTTCGCGTTGGAACGGCATCCCGGAGGCATCGGGGATGCCCCTAGCGTTCCGGTGGAGCACTGGGCGGTGGACCTCGCCGCCGGGACGGCCGTGCTGACCGGGACCGGTTACCGGCAGTCGGTGGCGGCCGCGCACCACTGGGATGCCCGGCCGGTGGTCGCTGAACTGGCGGCGAAGCTGCGCGAGGGCGCGGCTGACCCGCGGCTGCACTGGCCGGCCGGCCGGGACACCTGCACGCCGGTGCTGGCGGAAATCCTCCCGCCGGAGGCGATCGGCCCGGTGCGGCAGGCGATGGACCACCGGTTCCGGGCTGCCTGGCGGTCCATGATGCGCACCCTGGGGTGGACACCGCACCCGTCCCACGTCATGTCCGACTGCTTCCTGCGGCCCGCGCGCGAACTGGAAGACGAGCGCACCAACGCCCTCATCCAGGAGTGGATCACCGAGTACAAGGAAAAGGAGCAGGCGGCGGGGCAGGAGCCCGCCGGCCGGCCGCAGGACTATGAGGCCCTCGTCAGGGTGCTGGGCGTGCGTTTCCCCGGCGCCCGGGCCTTCCAGTATCCGCAGGACTCCGGGAGGTTCATGATCGGCCCGCCGGGGCAGGGGTTCGGCAACGCCCGCGAGCTCCGGCTGCAAGACAAGCGGCTCGGATACGCCGAGGGCCTCTGCCGCTGGAACCCTGACGCCGAGCCCGCCCTGCACGGCTGGGGCGTGGACCCCGGCACCGGTGAGGCGGTGGAGATCACCCTGGGCCTGGCCCAGCTCGCCGCCTCGGACCAGGACCAGGCCGAGTACACCGGCGTGCAGATCAACCTGCCCAGAGCGCGGATGGCCCTGCGCCGGCACCAGATCAGGCTCGGGTCCGGCAGCGTGCTCCAAGCCATGATCAGCACGGCCGTCGTCACCGCCGACACCATCACCTGGCCTTACCATCCCGGCGTCATAGCAGGTATCACGCGGGCTGACTGGGAGGCCGCCGAGGCCGCGATGCGGACCGCCGTCCTCGCCTGGGCAGCGGCAAGAGGCGTCACCAGCCTCACCCAGATCAAGCCGCGCCGCCCGGCCCGTGATTGATTAGTCGCCGAGCTCGGCGCGGCGGCGGGTGACGTACTCGTCCAGCTCGGCCCGGACCGCGTCGTCGAGCGGGGGCTGCTGGTAGTCGTCCAGGGTCCGGCGCCAGATGTCGCCCGCGCGGGCCGATGCGTCCTTGCCCCCGTCCCGCAGCCACCGCTCGAAGTTCGCGGTGGAGGACAGCAACGGCCGGTAGAAGCACTCCCGGAACCGCTCCATGGTGTGGGCGGCGCCCAGGAAGTGACCGCCGTGCCCGACCTCCTCGTGGGCACCGAAGGCGAGCGACTCCTCGTCGATCTCCAGCGGGGTGAACTCGGACTGGAGCATCCGCAGCAGCTCCACATCGACCACGAACTTCTCGTACGAGCTGACCAGCCCGCCCTCCAGCCAGCCGGCCGCGTGCATGACGAAGTTGGTGCCCGCCAGGAACGTCGGCAGCAGGGTCATCAGCGCTTCGTAGCCCGCCTGGGCGTCCGCGGTCTGGCTGGAGGTGAGGCCGCCGCCGGTGCGGAACGGCAGCCCGAAGTGCCGGGCCAACTGGCCGGTGCACAGCAGCCCCGCCCCCGACTCCGGGGTGCCGAAGCTCGGCGAGCCTGACTGCATGTCGATGTTGGACAGGAACGAGCCGAAGATCACCGGGCAGCCGGGCCGGATCAGCTGGGCGAGCGCGATCCCGCTCAGCGCCTCCGCCAGCTGCTGGACCAGCGCCGCCGGGACGGTGACCGGCGACATCGCCCCCATCAGCAGGAACGGGGTGAGCACCACCGGCTGGTTGGCCGCGCAGTACTCGAACTGGGCGTCCAGCATCCGGTCGTCCCAGCGCAGCGGGGAGTTGCAGTT
The DNA here is from genome assembly GCA_031254715.1 of Nocardiopsaceae bacterium. Classification (GTDB taxonomy): domain Bacteria; phylum Actinomycetota; class Actinomycetes; order Streptosporangiales; family Streptosporangiaceae; genus JAIRTY01. Next base: position 2,241 of record JAIRTY010000137.1, read on the forward strand.
GATGAGCGAGATCGTGGCCGGCGTCTGCTCGATCCGCTCGCGGCCGCCGAACAGGATCGAGGTCATCGCGATGGTGTCGGCGGCGTTCGGGCCGGACACCACGTTGCCCATGTAGATCTTGTCGGTCACGGTCGCGAGCGCGTAGATCATGTCGAGGTGCCGGGAGTCCAGCGGCGCGTCGTTCGGCTCGCAGATCACCCCGCCCGCCGAGTCGAGCTGGCTGAACGACTGGGCCAGCATGGCGAGCTGCCGGAAATCGGCCAGCGTGCCCTCGCGGCGCACGTCCCCCTCGCGCACGAACGGCGACCCGTACACACCGCTGAAGACCATGTGGTCGCCGCCGATGTGGACGTTGTTGGCCGGGTTGCGGGCCTGCACGTCGAACTCGCGCGGCGCCAGCGCCACCTGCTCGGTCACGAAGTCAGGGTCGAGCCTGCCCACGTCGCCGGCCACCTGCTGCCCCGCCTTGCGGAACAGCTCGACCGCCTCCGGCTTGGCGAACTGCACCCCGATCTCGGAGACGATCCGGCGCCAGCCGCGATCCAGGACCTCGACCGCGCCTGGCGAGAGGATCTCGTACCGCGGCATCGTGTTGCGGAACATCGGCACCTCGCACGCTCTGCTGAGCACGTTCTGCTGACTGCTTGACCGCCCGAAATTCCCGATCGTAGGATCACATTGTAGAACGCAGTTCCGCAACATGGGACTGCCGCCGACGGTGGGGAAGGCGGCGATCGTGAGCGTCGCACGCGAAGCGGGCGGAGAAGCGAACCGGCCAGCGGCGCGCGTCGCACGCGAAGCGGGCGGAGAAGCGAACCGGGGGGCACTGACGAGCCCCAGCGGAACGCAGGCCGTCGACCGGGCGGCGCGGCTGCTCACGGAGGTGGTGCAGGCTCCCGCCCCGGTGAGCTTCACCGAGCTGGCCGGCCGCTCAGGGCTGGCCAAGAGCACCACGTCCCGGCTGCTGCTGGCACTGGAACGCGGCGGGCTGATCCGCCGCGACGACGCTGGCCGGTTCCTGCCCGGCGAGGTGTTCGTCCGGTATGCCTGGCGCGGCGGCGCCGAGGCGGGTCTGACCGGCGTCGCCCGGCCCTACCTGCGGCGGCTGGGCGAGGCCACCGGTGAGACGGTGAACCTCGGCGTCGAGCGGGACGGCGTGGTGGAACAGATCACCCAGGTGGACAGCATCTACGTGATCGGCGCCGCGAACTGGGTGGGCCGCCCGGTCCCGGTGCACTGCTCGGCTCAGGGCAAGGTGCTGCTCGCGTTCGGGGCGGCCTCGCTCCCGGCCGGGCGGCTGGAGCGGCTGACCTCCCGCACCATCACCAGCCGGGCCGAGCTGGGCGCGGACCTCGCGCGGGCCCGGCAGCGGGGGTATGCGCTGACCGACGGTGAGCTGGAGCCGGGGCTGACCGCCGTTGCCGCGCCGGTGTTCACCGGCAGCGGCGCTGTGGCCGCCGCGCTGTCGGTGTCGGCGCCGTCCTCCCGCCTCCCCCGCGGCCGAATTCGCGAGGTCGCCACCCGGTGCGCGGCCGAGGCGAGCGCCCTGTCCCGGGTGCTCGGGCACCACCCGCACCAGCAGTCCCCGCATCAGCAACCGCAGAGAGAAGGTGCCGCGTGACTCAGGACGAGCTGCTGCGCGAGCTTTACGACGCGACGCTGGTGGGCAACGGCCCGGCCGTGCTCGACCTGGTCAACAGCGGCCTGGCGGCGGGCATGGGGCCGGAGACCCTGCTGTACGAGTCGCTGATCCCGTCGCTGGAGGAGGTCGGCGCCCGGTTCGAGCGGGGCGACTTCTTCGTGCCGGAGATGCTGATCGCCGGCAAGGCCATGGCCGGCGCGCTGGAGGTGCTGCGCCCGCTGCTGGCCGAGACCGGGGCCGCCTCGATCGGGACCGTGGTCATGGGCACGGTCAAGGGAGACGTCCACGACATCGGCAAGAACCTGGTCAACATCATGTTCGAGGGCGCCGGGTTCCAGGTCATCGACCTCGGCGTGCAGGTGGCGCCGGAGAAGTTCGTCGCCGCGATCACCGAGCACCAGCCCGACATCGTGGGGTTCTCCGCGTTCCTGACCACGACCATGCCGATGTTCAAGGCCAACATCAACGCGCTGGTCAAGGCGGGCCTGCGGGACCAGGTCATCGTCATGGTCGGCGGCGCGCCGGTGACCCAGGAGTACGCCGACGCGGTCGGCGCCGACGGCTACGCGGCCGACGCGTCGGCCGCCGTCGCCAGGGCCAAGGAACTGCTCGGCCGGCGCCGCTCGCTGGCCACGGCGTAGGACGGCGGCATGCACACCACGCTGGCGTCGGCCTCCCGTGAGCTGGTGATCGGCCCGGACCAGCCGTTCTGCATCATCGGCGAGCGGATCAACCCGACCGGCCGGAAGGCCTTCTCCGAGCAGTTGCGCGGCGGCGACCTGTCCCGGATCGAGACCGACGTGGCACAGCAGGTCGCGGGCGGCGCCAGGGTGCTCGACGTCAACATGGGCGCCCCGCTCGCCGACGAGGCCGAGCTGATGACCCGGGCGGTCGGGCTGATCCAGCGCCTCACCGACCTGCCGCTGTGCCTGGACTCCTCCATCATCGAGGTGCTCGAAGCGGGCCTCGCCGCCTACCAGGGCAAGGCGCTTGTCAACTCGGTCACGGCCGAGGACGAGCGGCTGGCCGCCATCCTGCCGCTGGTGGCGCGGCACGGCGCGGCCGTGATCGGGCTCCCGAACGACGAGGAGGAGATCCCCGAGGAGCCGCGCCGGCGGGCCGAACTCGCGCGCAAGATCGTCGAGGTGGCTGACAGTCACGGCATCCCGGCGCAGGACGTGCTGATCGACCCGCTCGCGATGCCGGTGGGAGCCGACACCTCGCTGGTCGTGCGCACCCTGGAGACCATCGCCCTGGTACGGGAGGAGCTGGGCGTCAACATGACCCTGGGTGCCTCCAACGTGTCGTTCGGCATGCCGCAGCGGCACGCGATCGGGGCTGCGTTCCTGCCGATGGCCATGGCCCAGGGCCTGACCAGCGCGATCATGGATGCCCGGGCGCCGCAGGTCGTGCGCAGCGTGCAGGCCGCCGACCTGCTGCTCGGCAACGACCCGTGGGGCGCCGGCTGGATCGCCGCGCACCGGGCCGGGCAGGCCGCCCAGGTGGTTCCGTGACCAGCCCCGCGCCGCGGCTGGCGATGGACGACGGCACCGGGAGTGCCAGCCCCGTTCGAGTGGATCTGCTCTTCGAACCGGGCGGGAAGCGGGTCCGGGTGCCGCGCGGGGTGACGGTGTTCGACGCCGCCAGCTGGAACGGCATCGCCATCGACTCGACCTGCGGCGGTCACGGCACCTGCAAGAAGTGCCGGGTCCGGCTGGCCGAGGGGGCGCCGCCGCCGTCACCGCTCGACATCCGCGCGTTCACCGCGGACGAGCTGGCCGGCGGCTGGCGGCTGGCCTGCCGGGTGGCCGCCGAGACCTATGCCCGGGTGGAGGTGCCGCCGCTGGCCACCCGGCCCAAGGCGGCGCTGGCCGGGGTCGGGCGGCAGGTCATCCTGCGCCCGGCGGTGCAGAAGCGCTACCTGGAACTGGCCGAGCCGTCCCTGTCCGACCAGGTACCGGACATCGAACGGGTGCTGGCCGGGCTCGACGACCTCGAGCCCCGGGTGGACCTGCCGGTGCTGCGGGCGGCGGGGCGGGTGCTGCGGGACGCCGGCTTCAAGGTCACCGCGGTCGTGGTGGACGACGTGCTGATCGCGCTCGAGCCCGGCGACACCACCGGCCGCCAGTTCGGGATCGCCTTCGACCTCGGCACCACCACCGTGGTGGCCACGCTGCTCGACCTGTCCACCGGCACGCCGGTGGCGGTGGAGTCGGTGCTCAACCGGCAGCAGCCCTTCGGCGCCGACGTGATCAGCCGCATCAGCGCGGTCATGCTGGACCCGGCGGCGCTGGCGCGGCTGTCCGGGCTGGCGCAGGAGACGCTGGCCGGGCTGGCCGCGGCCGTGTGCGAGCAGGGCGGGGTCGACCCGGCCGAGGTGTACGAGGTGGCGGTGGCCGGCAACGCCACCATGACCCACCTGGTGCTGGGCATCGACCCGGAGCCGCTCGGGGTGGCGCCGTTCATCCTGGCG